>DASVCM010000125.1:0-2529 GCA_036381635.1 Lacipirellula sp. | reverse complement strand
CGCAGCTACACGCCGGCGGTGAAGGATCTGATCGAGCTGATCCCCTCCGACATTGGCCGGCCGCTGAGCGATCTGCACAAAAAGTTCGAGGACGAGTCGCTCTTGCACGACGCTCAGATGGTGCTCAACCGCCTCTCGCCCGTCGAACAGGAGGTAGCCAGCCCTACGGGGCGAATCTACATGCGCCGCGTGACGCCCTACCGCACGCTGGACAATCGGATCGACGGCGTCGTTATCACCTTTGTCGACGTCACCGCGCTAAAGCGGGCCGAAGAGCTCCGCAGCGAAAGCGAAGTCCGCTACCGCGTGATCACCGAAAGCGCTCGCGACTTTGCGATCATCCTGATGCACGCCGACGGCCGCATCGAAGCCTGGAACACCGGCGCCGAGCGCATCCTCGGCTGGAGCGAAGGTGAGGCCGTCGGCAAGCCCGGATCGCTCATCTATCCAGATCCCGACGGCCAGAACGTCTTCGCTCGTGAAATGGAGGCAGCCGTACGCGAGGGACGCGCCGCCGACGAAACATGGCACGTCCGCAAAGGGGGCGAGCGGTTTTGGGGCAGCGGCGTCTTGAGCGCCTTCCGCGCTGGCGGCGAGATTACCGGCTTTGTAAAGATACTGCGTGACGAGACCCCGCGCAAGCTGGCCGAGCAGGAGCGCGATCGCCTGCTTCTAACCGCCCAAACCGGCCAGCGCGACGCGGAGAACATCAACACAGTCAAGGACCAGTTCCTCGCCAGGCTGTCGCACGAGATGCGCACGCCGCTTTCTTCGATCCTCACCTGGGCCGAGATGCTGCAGCACCGCGAGCTGACTGACGAGCAGCTCCACGAGGGCCTGCGCGTCATCGAACGCAGCGCCACCGCCCAGAAAGAGCTGCTCGACGATCTGCTCGACACCTCGCGCATCGCCTCTGGCAAGATGCGGCTGTCGAAAACTATCGTTCAGCCCGAACGGCTGGCGCAGATGGCCGTCGAAGCCATGTCCCTTTCGGCGGCTGAGCGCGGCGTCGCGCTCGAGCTGCACGCAGCCGACAGCGTCGGTTCGATCCTGGCCGATCCCGATCGCCTGCGGCAAGTCATTGCGAATCTCATCGTCAACGCCGTCAAGTTCACGCCCTCCGGCGGCCGCGTCGACGTTCGCCTCGAGCGGACGGACGATCATCTGGAACTGCGCGTCTCCGACACAGGGCAGGGGATTGCGCCTGAGTTTCTGCCGCACATCTTCACCCCGTTCAGCCAGGCCGATCCGACGGCGACCCGCGCGTACGGCGGCCTCGGCCTGGGGTTGGCCATTTGCCGCGAGCTGGTCGAGATGCACGGCGGTACGATCCGCGCCGAAAGCGAAGGCGCCGGGCAGGGATCGACCTTCATCGTCCGCCTGCCGCTTCCCACGCAGGCCCAGCTCGAACAAACCGCCGTCGAGCTGGAGCCGATTCCCCACGGCAATCACGATGCTCTGCGTGGCGTGCGAATTCTGTTGATCGAGGACGATCACGCCACCCAGGCGGCATTCGCTCGGATGCTCACCGGCAGCGGCGCCGAGGTCGCCACGGCGGGTTCGGCCGAGGAAGCGCTCGCCGCGTTTGCCGCTTCGCCGCCCGACGTCATCCTGTCGGACATTGGGCTGCCGGTCGAAGACGGTTATGGACTGCTCAAGCGCGTTCGAGAGTTGGAACAAGAACGCGGCATGCAATCGACGCCGGCCATTGCGCTCACAGCGTTCGCCGGGCCGCAGCACCGCCGCCGCGCCAAGGAGGCCGGGTTCCAGGCGCACATCGCCAAGCCGGCGAAGCTGGCGACGCTGATTAGCACGATTGCGCGGTATGCGAAGAAGTAGCCGACTGTCGGTGCAGCTGCTGCTTAAGGCCGGGGCTGGCGCCTGTGGGAGAGTCCGAAGTGCTGGAGACTCACCCCCGCGATTTCCAGTACCAGCTTTTCACGCCCGAAGGGCGGCAGGCATATAGCGGCGGGCGATAGCCCGCCGTCCGGCAGGTGACGGCGAATCAAGGCCCGAAGGGCCGCAGGCGCGCCTACGGCCCATCGGGCCTAAGAGCATTTCATGCATCCCATTTCGGCGGGCTTTCGCCCGCCGCTACATGCCTAGGCCCCTGACGGGGCCGGCCTGCCGCCGCAAATGGTAGTGACACCAATCGAAAGCCCGGGCTGAAAGAGCGTATCAAGCCCGCCGCAGCGGCATCGAGCGCACGCGCTCGGCGCCGGCGTGGACCATCGCATTGGCAATCGCCGGCGCTATGGCGATGATCGGCGTCTCGCCGGCGCCGACGGAGTTTAAATCGGGCCGATCGACCAGCACGATCTCCAACTCCGGCAGGTCGCTCATTCGCGGCACGTGGTACGTCGAGAAACTCTTCGTGTGAACCTTGCCGTCTTTAAATTTCATCGCCTCGGTCAGCGCTCCGCCAAGGCCCATGACGATGCAGCCCTCGACCTGCTGCCGCAGGTTCAGCGGGTTCTGAATGGCGCCGCATTCGAACGCCTGGCAGACCGACAGCACCTTCGGCTGGCC
>DASVCM010000124.1:0-2311 GCA_036381635.1 Lacipirellula sp. | reverse complement strand
GGCAGCTTTACGCCAGCGGCGGATGGCGGTTCGCCGCCGGGCGGCCGCCCGCCTTCCGCATCGGCGTCCGCAGCGCGCGGCTTGAACAACTTGCCGCCTTTGCGGGCGACCCTGACGAATCGGAGCTCGCCGGAATTGTGGATGTCGAGTTTACCGTTCACCCGGGCCGCGTCTGGCGCATCGGCGGCACGATCGCCACCGGGCAGGGCGAACTCTCAGGCGTTCGGTTCAGTGGCGCCCGCCTGCCGATCGACGCCGATTGGCATCCGCGCTCTGGACGCCTTCGCATCCGCATCCCCACCGTATCGATTTCGCTCGCCGGCGGGCGCCTCACGGGCCGGCTCACCGCGCAGCGCAGCGCCGGCTGGATGCTTGACGGGAGTTTTCGGTTCTACCGCGTCGACTTCGTCACGCTCGTCCGCCAGTTCGGCAGCGCCTCGCAATATGGCAGCGGCCGGCTCACTGGCACGCTCACCCTTACCGGTCGCAACATGCGCTCGATTAACGACCTGCAAGGGGCGCTTGTCGCCGATCTGGAAGATACCCAAGCCGCGAGCCTGCCCGTGCTGAGCGACCTGCGCGGCATCATCCCCGGATTCTCCTCGGGCGCCACTCGCTTCCAGGAAGGGCGGATCGAAGCGCGGCTCGCTCGCGGCGTCGTCACGGTGCAGCAGCTTACGCTCGCCAGCAGTCAACTGGATATCTACATCACGGGAACTGCCAACCTCTCGGGCCGCCTCAATCTGGAAGCGGTCGTCTACACAGGCCAGCAGGAGAATCCGTTGCTCGCCAATTATCTCCTCGAACGGCTCGCCGCAGTCGCCGCCCCGCCCGTCGCGCTATTGGCCGAAGCCAACGAGCTGCTGGCCAATCGCGTGATCCGCCTGCAGATCACCGGGACGATCAACCGGCCGGTCATCCGCGTACGGCCGCTGGAGATGCTGCGCGAGGAAGTCATCCGCTACTTCCTCCGCCGCGCCGCCGGCGCCGTCATCGGCAATGTGGCGCCCATCCCGGCTCTCGCCGATGAGGACCGCGATTAGTGTTCGGGAGCCCCTCCCATGCTGATAGCATGCGAGACTGCTGCGGAAATCACTCAGCAAACAGTAAACGCCCCGGTCCGTTTATTCCGATGGTACGAGTAGTGGCGATTCTCAGCATTATCCCGCTGCTGAGCGCCGCCAGCTATCGAGGGGGACCCAATGCGCACTCGCTCTGCGCGCCGCTCTGGCGCGGACGCTCTCGTTGCCGTCGTTCCGCTGCTCGGCGCACTGCTGTTGCTCGGCTCGTCAGGCTGCACTACCGGCGCCAGCTCGCTCTTTCCAAATGACCACCGGCTGATCCCGGCCGCCCACGACATCGCCGCCAATACGCGGGCGTGGGGCCCGATGCCGCGCGAGTTGGCCAAGGTTCCGCTTGCAGCCTACTACCTCCAGCCCGGCGACATCCTGCTGCTTGAAGTGACCGACCTTGAGTCGGACATCCGCCTGCCGATCGATCAGACGATCATGCCCGACGGCACGATCGACCTCGGCGAGTATGGCCGCATCGTCGTGGCGGGGCTGACGATCGAGCAGGTCGAATCGCTGGTCCACAGCACCGTGCAGGCCGTTGAGAAAGACGAGCAGATCAAGCCGATCAACGTCCGGCTGAATGTCGCCGAAAGCGCCGTCTACTACGTGCTGGGCGAAGTCAACGCGCCCGGTTCCTACCCGCTCATTGGCCGCGAGACGGTCCTCGACGGCCTGATGGCCGCCGGCGGGCTCTCCGATCGCGCCAGCGACTGCGAGATCATCCTCTCGCGGCCGACGCCGCCGTCGAGTTGCCGCATCGTGCTGCCGGTCTGTTACGACCGCATCGTGCAGCTTGGCGACACGACGACCAACTACCAGCTTCGCCCGGGCGATCGCATCTATGTCTCGACTCGCACGTGTCGCGAGGCGCTGAAGTTCTGGCGCAGCGACTGCCCGAACTGCCCCGACTGCGGCAGCCGCGGTTGCCGCTGCGCAGACACGCCGCTCGACCCGCCGTTTGCCCTCGAGCAGTATCCGACAACGGCGTCGCCCGAGCCAATCGTCGTCCCCGGGGCGGCGCCCGAAATCGTCCCCGTCCCAATGCCGCAGCCGCCGTCGCTCCAGCCGGTCGCGCCCAGCGCGGAGTCAGCGCCGGAGAGCCGGCCGCTGGTCGAGCGCCTCTCCGAAACGGCGAACCCATTCGTCGAGCGGTAGCGCAACCGCTTCTGTGCGAGCCTGACTTTGTGGGAGGCGTCTCCGACGCCGATTTCCGCTTCCAGCACTTGCGACGTGGCCGC
>DASVCM010000123.1:0-3279 GCA_036381635.1 Lacipirellula sp. | reverse complement strand
GAGTCCCCGCTGCCGCATCACCTCAATTGCCTCCGGCGCCGCGCAGGAACCGGGCGACGCCGACACGCCCGCCGACATCACGATCACCCCCCGCTCGTCCGTTTCCTCGGGCTTGCAGCCCAGCTTTTCGGCGATCAAGCTTCGCAGGATAACTTCCGACATCGGGCTGCGGCACGTGTTGCCGGTGCACACGATCACAATCAGCATCGCCGCGAGCCTATCCAGCGCCGAGCAAGGAACCACCCCCTCGCGCAGGCATTCGTACGAGTCCTCGCTGGCTCGCACCACGGTCGACGGCTGCCCATAGCGGCAGGGCCCGTCGTCGAGCACCAACCCCACGTGCTGCCCCAGGCTTCCGATCGCCGCCTCGGCCGTCACGGCGTCTGGCTGCCCGCTTAGGTTCGCGCTGGTCAGCGCGATTGGCCCGGCGAGCATATGGAGCACATCGAGCACCGCCGCATGCGCCGGCACGCGCAAGCCGACCTCGCCATTAGGCGCCACCGCCGACCGCACCTCGGGCGCCAACTGCCGAATCAGACTCTCGTCATCGCCATGCTTGACGACCAGGGTGATGGGCCCCGGCCAGCAACGCCGCGCAAGTCGCTGGGCCTTCAGGCCAAGCGAGGGCGCATAATCCCACGCATCTTCGGCGCTGCGAATGGCCAGCGCCAGCGGCGACTTCTCCGACCGTCCCTTCGCTTCGAAAATGCGCTGGACGCCGTCCACCCGACGAGCGCTCGCCGCCAAACCGTAGACCGTCTCCGTAGGAAAAACGACCAGCTTCCCCTCGGCCAGCGTCTGCACGGCCCGATGGACGACGTCGCGACTGTCGTCCGCCTTTCGCAGGTTGATCACCACCGGGGGCATAAGATTCGTCGGGCCAGGATGACCCGGCTCTATAGCCCGGCCGTCCTGGCCGGGGTTAATAATCGTCCGGCCATCCTGGTCGGGCGAGTTTCAGATGACAACGTCAGAATAAGCCGCCACAATGAACTGCGGCAGCTTGGCCCCCAACACGAAGTGCGTCCGCGCCCGGCGAGATTTCGGCGCGAACCGAGAGTAGGACGCAAAGATCCTCGACCCGGCGCTGCCCCCACGATCGGTCAGAGATTCACAATATACTGCCGCAAATCGCCGATGGTCAAGCTGCGGCGGCGTCCGCCGTGTCTGCCAAAGTGACTCACTCGTAAGTACTTAAGTCGAACATTGCACTGCTCCATCGGTTCAAGAGCCGCCGTCAATGGACCTGAACTCTAGCGTCAGCCGCTGCCGGGTTTTAATGAATGCGCACTGGCTGGCGGCGCTTGCGCTCATCACTCTCACCGGCTGCCTTAACCCTTCGGGTACGTACGAACCAGAGCTCGTCTGGGGCGTTCAGGGCATCGACAAGGGCGAACTCCAAAAGCCCCGCGCCATCGCCATCGATTCCAACGACCAAATCTACCTGGTCGACATGACCGCGCGGATTCAGGTGTACGACGTCGACGGCAAGTATCTCCACGGCTGGCGCACGCCCGTCAGCAAGAACGGTCGACCGACCGGGCTGACTATCGCCAAGAGCGGCCGGCTGCTCGTCCCCGACACGCATTACTACCGCGTGCTCACGTACGAACCCGACGGCACGCTCGTCGAAGACGCCACCCTCGGCGGCGAGATGGGCACGGGCCCCGGCCAAATGTGCTGGGTGACCGACGTCGTCGAGGATTCTCAAGGCAACCTCTACGTTTCAGAGTACGGCGACGCCGACCGCATTCAAAAGTTCTCGCCGCAGGGAGAATTTCTCCTACAATGGGGCGGCAGCGGCGAAGAACCAGGGCAGTTCCGCCGCCCGCAAAGCCTGGCCGTCGACGACCAGGATCGCATCTGGGTCGCCGACTCCTGCAATCACCGCATTCAAGTCTTCGACGCCGAAGGAAAACTCCTCGAACATTGGGGCCAGGAAGGTTCCGAACCGGGTAAGCTGTATTACCCCTATAGCATCGCGCTCGACGGCAAAGGACACGTTTACATCTGCGAGTACGGCAACCACCGCGTGCAGAAGTTCACCCTTGATGGAAAAACGCTCGGCTGCTGGGGCGAGCGCGGCCGCCAGCCCGGACAACTGAACAACCCCTGGGCCATCGCCTTCGACAGCCAAGGCCGACTCCACGTCCTTGACTCGAACAACCACCGAGTCCAAAGAGTGCAGTTCTAGAGTGTCGAGCTGGCGACTGGTTTCGGGAGATGAGATAATTGTCGCTCGAAATCTCGCACAGCGACTACGGCGCGTGCTTATGTGAAGAGTTGCCGCAACTTGGAAAGCGTCTCATCAAGCTTCCCTGCAATAACTCGGGCCGCCGTATAGTGAATAACCGATTGTTCCACAGTGAAGAGCCGATTCGGCCGAATGTAGCTGCGGACATGCAGTTGTCCGGTATCGAAGTCATTCACATCCAGCGGAATCGAATACGCGTCGCGGTGGGTTTGACTGGTAATCTGGCAAAGGATCAGGTCATCGCCGGGCAGATTGACCACGACCAGTGCTGGCCGGCGTTTTCCAAGCTGCAAGTTCGTCTGCGGAAAGGCCAAGACCACGATGTCGCCGGCTATAGGTTTGCCCATGCCGCGTCCTCTTCAGGAGTATTCCATTCCCGCGCTAGGACCGATTCGCTGGCCAGCAAGCCATTGAACGCTTCGTTTTCCGACTTCAGCCGGAGGAAGCGGGCAAAGTCGTAAACCTCCCGTTGGAGCGACTCCGACAGTTCGTCAAGTTCTCTATCAATTAGTTCACGCGTGCTCATATCATTATCATAGTGCAGATTCTGGCTTGAACAAATGATTAGCGGTTCTTCTCCCAACTGAGACAGTCCCATGTTCGAGCACAGCCTCGCCTTCGATCGGCCAGCCTACCTGGTTTTGCTGCTGTTGATCCCTGGCCTCTGGTGGCTCGGCTACCGCAGCCTCGCCGGCCTCGGCCGCGTTCGCCGCTTCACCGCCCTCACGCTCCGCTCGCTCGTCGTCCTCCTGATCGTCTTCGCGCTGGCCGACGTGCAATACCAGCGACGCAGCGAAGGGCTCACCGTCGTCTACTTGCTTGATCAATCGCTCAGCATCCCGCCCGAGCAGCGAGAGCTGATGATCGACTACGTCCGCAACTCCATCGGCCAGCACCGCAACGACGGCGCCGGCGATCGCTTCGCCGTGATCGTCTTTGGCCGCGACGCCGAGGTCGAGGTCCCCCCGGTCAGCGCCGACGAAGCCCTCCACGGCCGCGTCGAAAGCATCCTCGACCCCGAATAC
>DASVCM010000122.1:0-5280 GCA_036381635.1 Lacipirellula sp. | reverse complement strand
AGACGCCAAGAGTCATAGCGACGGAGCTGGGTTCCGGATTGGGGATGGGAATATCCGCATGGGTATTGTCGCCATCCTCCAGTAATTCCGGGTGGTAAATCGGCGCACCGAACGATGTGAGAAAGAACACGGACGAAAACCCCCCTGGCGGAATCGGAACTTGAGCGGTGAAATTGAACTCAATCGTAGAAGACCCAATTTCATCCGCGTTGTCTGGCTCCACCGCGGACCCGTGAGCTACGAATCCTGATCCAGACGGTACAGCGCCACTTTCGGAAGGAGTTGCATCTCCTGGCACATCATCCGCTGCAGTTGTATCGGTGAATGTGCCCAGGCGAGCATTGCCAGTCGGGCCAGTTGGTCCGCCATCGTCGAAAACATAGTCGTCAAGATATCCAGCGGACGTGATCATTGAAGTTGTCCCTGGAAGAAAGAGTTCGAGGGACTTCAACTCGGATTCGTCCGATGTGTTTGGATCAGTATTCACAATTTGATAGAAGTAAACGTACTCGGCGGTCGTATCGAGTCCATTGCCGACGGATTGGCCGCTGCCACTGGGCTCGAACAGCTGTTGAATCGTACCTGCAGGGAGGCCGAAATCGTCGGTCCAGTCGCCACCGCCAGGATTGTGATAGACTGCGAAATTCACGATGCCGTCAGATGTCGCCGCGCCATCAAATTGGAACTGAGAATTCCCACTATAGTTCGACAAGAAGCCGGCTGACGCATGTTGTCCCATGCCGCTTAGCAGCGCCATTGCAAGACCCATGCTAAGAAGTCTAGTAGCTGACATCGCAAATCCTCCACATGTTGTGTAGAGCACTTTTGGAACTCCCTGCTCTGCCAAGGAGGTTGAGTCGCAGGCGTGGCCTGATGGCTCGTTACCCGCGATTCTATGATGCGCCTGAGGCGTCTCAAGCACTTTCTGCTGGATTGCATGCGATTGTGCTTTCTTGCGCTTGAGCGCAAGTCGCGAGAAGCAGTTGTCAAACCGGGGGCTAGCGCCCCGCGGCTGGTTGAGGACGGCCGCTCATCGCATGGACGGCGTCGCTTTCCAATGCTGGCTCGTGACCCGCGTTGACGCGGCGGGGGGAATCTCTGCCGTTGGCGGTCATTCCTGTCGCATGGACTCGCCTGCGATCGCTCATAAAGCTTCGATCTACCAGGTAAGGGCCAAGCACCAGAGCGTCCATATCCGTCCGCAGGAAGCACTGAAGGGCTTCCGCGGGGGTACGGACGATGGGCTCGTTTTCATTCAACGAGGTGTTCAGCAAGATCGGAACGCCCGACCGCTCGTAAAACCGTTCGATCAACGCGTAATACAGGGGGTTGGCGCTCTCGGAAACCGTTTGCAACCGGCCGCTGCCGTCGACGTGCGTGACCGCCGGGATGAGCGCGCGCTTTTCCGGACGAATGGTTAGCACTTTTTCCATGTAGGGAGCGGTCTCATTTCGCTCAAACCAGTCACCGACGTGCTCTTCCAGGATGCTGGGGGCAAACGGGCGGAAGCGTTCGCGAAACTTGATCCGTAGGTTGATGATATCTCGCATATCCGCTCGCCGGGGGTCGGCCAGCAGCGAGCGATTGCCCAAGGCGCGGGCGCCAAACTCCATTCGAGATTGAAACCACCCCACGACGCGAGCGGCCATCAAGAGGTCAACCGTGCGGTCGAGCAAACCGTCTTCCGAATAACTCCTGAAGGGGAGTCCGGCCTCGGCGAGGGCCGCCGCACACTCGTCGTCGGAGCTTTCACACCCCCAGTAGGCATGGTCCTGAAGGAAGCTGCGCGGGCGCTTCAGCACTCGATTCCAGATGTAGAATGCGGCGCCAAAGGAAGTTCCGTTATCGGCGGCGCCAGCCGGAACGTAGACCTGCTCAAACGGCGTCGCTTGCGCGACCTTTCCGTTGGCGACGCTATTCATGGCGCAGCCGCCGGTCAGGCAGATGTTCTTCGATCGAGTTTCGGCGTGAAGCCTGCTCAGCAAGTGGATAATAATCTCCTCGGTCACCAACTGGAGCGACCTGGCGATATTGTCATGCCGCTGTGTTAGCTCCTCACGCGGCTGGCGCGGGGGGCCCAGCTCGTGGATGAGTTTATCGCTCAGGAACGGCTCGATAATCGGAGCGCCGTTGTTCCATGACATCTCGATCCCGCGCTTATGGTGCGTAAAGTAGTCGAGATTCAGCTCGAAGACGTTGCCCCGTGGCCGAATCATTCGTCGAATGACATCGGCAAACTCGGGTTCGCCGTACGGCGCCAGCCCCATGACCTTGTACTCGTCGCCGTAATAGGGAAAGCCCAGGTACATCGTGATGGCACTGTACAGAAACCCAAGCGAATGGGGGAAGAAGACGCGGTCGAGCTCCTGCCAAACATTGCCGCGGGCATAGGCTGTGAGCGTACTCGTGAAATCGCCCATGCCGTCAAGCGAAAGAATCGCCGATTCGTCGAACGGCGAGATGAGGTAGCCTGCCGCGAGGTGCGTCTGATGATGCTCGATGCGGTGGAGCTTGGCGCGGATTTGATTCGCGGGAACGCCCACTGCTTTGGCAAACTGATCCTTCAAGCCGAGTGTTTTTCCCTGGCGGCGCAACCGGTCGACGATCGCTCGCACCGACGGACGATTGGCAAGGACGAATTGCAGCCGTTTCGCCAAGTTGGCTCGCGGGCTGAATGATACGGCGATGTGATCAAGTTGCCGTGCATCGATGCCCGCGGTTTCAAGGCAGTACCGGATTGATTGGGCAGGAAAGCCGGCCCAATGTTTGACGCGATTGAAGCGTTCTTCCTCGACGGCGGCAAGCAACTGGCCATCGACCACGATGGCGGCCGAAGCGTCGCCGTGATAGGCGTTGATTCCGAGAATGCGGCAAGTCATTGCTTCTCCAGCCCTTCGCTTGCTAGGGTTGCCTGTGCTGGCGCCATCGGCTGCATGCGATTTCGCTCAACAGGACGTTGAAGCTTACGTTCGAGCAATGCCATTCCGAGGAGCCACTCCGCGTAAAACCGCTGCATTGAGTAATGCCATCCTGCCGGGCCATCAAAAACTAAGCGCTTAATGACCAAGCAGTAGAACAGATTCAAGAATGGCGCCACGACGCACCACCGCCGAATTCGATCTCTGATACCTAGATTGCACGTCGGCCGTGTGAGCAGCTTAGACGCCTCAAGCTCGGCATAGCGTACCTGGGCGGCGCACCACGAAGAGAGCGATTTCCGGTCATCATGAAGCAGTGGAGTAGCAAGCGTTAGCTTTGGATCCTCGACGACCAAGCGTTGGGTATGGCCATCCTGCACGTAGGCGTTGCGCCGCGGATTGAAAAGGACCGGGCGCGGCGGGTAGAGGGCGGCGCGAAGAGCTTTCCCGTGGACGCAGTAGCGAAACTGGGCTACGTAAACTGCGTCAGCGTCCGGCAGAGCCTTGAGCTCTTCCACAAACTTCGAAGAACAGAGGTAATCCGCATCCAGAGTGAGGACCCAACGGGTATTCACTTGGCCGAGCCCGAAGTTCCATTGCTTCGCATGGTCATCGAACTTACGAGTTACCAGCCGCACATTGGCAAACTTTCTTGCCAATGCGGGCGTGGCATCGTCGCTATCACTGTCGATTACGATGATTCGCGACGCCCACTGCAATCGCGATAGCGTTCGCCCAATATTTGCCGCTTCGTTCCGCGTGAGAATCAGAGGCGTAATCTGGGACAAATCCATGGTCAGACGCTGGCGACAGAGCCGCGTAAAGTCGTCTCTGACGAAATGGAAGATGCCGTCGCACCGCCGCGCAGAACGACCTCATACATCTGTCGAACCGACGCCGCGACACGGTCCCATTGAAAATGCTTGGCCGCATATTCTTGGCCGTTCAACCCGAGTTGACGTCGAAGGGCCGGCTTACTGACCATTTCATCCATTGCACGGCTTAGTTCCTCAGCTTCTCGGGCGACCACCATGCCTGCACAGGCTGCCGTCACGTGTTCGCAACACTGAACGGCATCGGTCACAATCACGGGGCAGGCGCGGGCCATCGCCTCGGCGACCACGACGCCGAAGTTCTCTGAATGGCTTGGCAAAACAAAGACGGCGGCGCTATCGTACAGTCCCCAACGCAGATCAGGCGATACAGGGCCTAGCAAGGTAACTCGCGATTGAAGACCAAGTTGAACGATCGTTGCTCTGACTTTGTGTTCGTAACCCGGTGCATGGGCGTCCGGACCGCCTGCGATAATCAGCGTGGCGTCGCGCCTCATCCGGGCGAACGCCGGCAGCAGCAGATCGGTTAGGCCTTTTTTCGGATGCAATCGCGAAAGAAAAAGTACAACGGGCGCCGCGCCGTGCGATAGACCCACCCGTTCGGGCTGCACAGGGATATTCGCGCCATCCCAGGCGGCGTCCTCCACGCCGTTTGGGATTACGTGGACGCGGGCCGCGGGGTGCACGCATTGAATGTCGACTTTCTCCGCGGAGCTCGTTGCATGCAAGGCCGCCGCGCGCGAAACTGTTTTGTGCTCGATAAGCTGCCAGTAAACGCGCTTCTTCCAGGAGTCGTCTCGGAAGGAGTATGCCGACAACATTCCTGCCGGGCGGACGATGTATGGCACATTGGCGCGACGGGCTGCTCGCGCCGCTGCGGCCGATGCGTAGCTCCATAGGCCATGGATATGCACAACGTCGAATCGCCCGGCGTTGGCTCTCAGCCACTTCCCCAAGGTTCGCGAGTACTTCCATTGCTCGGTGGCGGTCCGCCTGCACAGGTGCACAGGATAGTCAGTCGAAAGCTCATGCGGAGCGAGGCAGTGTGAGGGACCGTCCGCATCCGTGGCGGTGAGTTCAACCTCCAAATCATGCTGCTTGGCAAGGGCCGAACAGAGGGCCGTAATGACCGTACTGGGCCCGCCATATCGGCGTGCAAGGCCAGGAATTACGTGCAGCACTTTCATGTGACGTCAGCGGCGCGGCGCTCTACGGAGACGCTCGCCTCGTGCGCAACCTGCTGGTAGAGCCGGAGGTACTGTGCGGCAATTTCATCAGGATGAAATCGCCTCACATTCTTTAGCCCTCTTCGCACTATGTCCTTCCGATACGAATCGTCACTAATGACCCGCAAGATGCCCGCGCGAATGGAGCCGACGTCAAGCGGATCTACCAGGCACGCCCCTCCGCCGGCGATTTCGGGCATCGAACTCGTATTGCTTGTCACGACGGGCCGTCCGACGGCCTGGGCCTCAAGGATCGGCAGGCCAAAGCCTTCGACCGTCGATGCGAAGGCGACAATGTCAGCT
>DASVCM010000121.1:0-14710 GCA_036381635.1 Lacipirellula sp. | reverse complement strand
GCTGCTCTACGCCTTCGACCAGGAGAACGTCGCCGTCACCGGCGAAGGGACGCTCGACGGCCAGGCCGACGACGAGCATTGGTGGCCTTGGAAGACGACCGCCAGCGACGATATCGCTGCACTCGGCAAAATGGCCGACGAGGGCGTCCCGCCGGAAGAGCGCACATTTGGCGAAGGGCGCCATTTGCGCCCGAACTTCATTCAATTCTATCGCTGCCAGAATGTGCTCATTGAGGGGATAACCACCGTCGGCGCGCCGATGTGGGTGATCCATCCCTGCCTCTCGACGAACGTGACTGTCCGCGGTATTACGGTAAACAGCCACGGCCCCAACAACGACGGCTGCAACCCCGAGTCGTGCCGCGACGTGCTCATCGAGGGCTGCACCTTCGATACTGGCGATGACTGCATTGCCATCAAGTCGGGCCGGAACGCCGACGGTCGCCGTCTTTCTGTGCCGAGTGAGAATATCGTCGTCCGGAATTGCACAATGAAAGACGGCCACGGCGGCGTCACGCTCGGCAGCGAGATGAGCGGCGGAATCCGCAACGTATTTGTCGAGGACTGCTACATGAGCAGTCCGAATCTGGAGCGCGGCATCCGTCTGAAATCGAACACGCGCCGCGGCGGGTATCTTGAAAATATGTTCGTGCGGAACGTCGAGGTCGGCGAGGTCGAGGAAGCGGTGCTCCACATTGATCTGCGGTACTTCAATGAGACGGGCGATCATCCGCCGCGAGTGGCGAACATCGTTCTCGAGAATGTTACCTCCGAGAAGTCGGAGCGCCCTATCTTTCTGCTCGGCATTCCCGAAGCCCCGATCCGCGGCGTTCGCCTGACGAATTGCCTACTGCGAAACGCCGATAAGCCGAGCGTCCTGGAGCATGTCGACCAATTGGTGTTTGAGAATGTCACACAACCTGCGGAATAGAACATTGCAAGGGCGGTGCGGTTGGCCGGCGGTCTCCCGGACTTGTACTCTGGGGGCACTGGCGTCGCTCAGCTTGTACGCCAATGCAATGGCGGATGAACAGCGTGAGGGCGGCCGCTTTTCCGTAACGCTCGAAGAGGACGGAGCGACGATCCTCGTCGATGGCGAGGTTTTCACCCGCTACCTCAAACGGTCCGGCACGCGGCCCGTCCTGTGGCCGATCATCGGGCCGACCGGAAGTGCGATGACCCGCGCGTACCCCGTGGCGGCCTCGGAAGCTCCCGAGGAAACGGACCACGTGCATCATCGCTCACTATGGTTCGGTTACGAAGGAGTCAACGGTTGCGACTTCTGGCACGAGCCTGAAGCCGGCGTCACCCGGCCATTTGAGATCGGCTCGGTCGTACACCGCGAGTTCGTCCGCGCCGACAGCGGCGGCCGCGTGGCGACGGTGGCGACGCGCAACGACTGGAATAATGCCAGCGGCCAGACTGTGTGCCACGATGAACGCATCCTGCAGTTTGGCGCCGACCGCGACACGCGGTGGATCGACTTTCGCATTAAGCTCTGGTCGGCAAACGGCCCGCTGGTGATTGGAGATAGCAAGGAAGGCTGCTTCGCGCTGCGCGTGCCGAGCACGATGCGCGTCGACGAGAAGCAGGGCGGCCGCATCATCAACAGCGCCGGCCAAGAGGATGCCGAGGCGTGGGGACAGCCTGCCGAATGGGTCGACTACAGCGGGCCGGTTGACGGCGAGATCGTCGGCATCACGATCATGTCGCACCCCGATAGCTTTCAGTCGAAACCGCGCTGGCACGTTCGCACTTATGGCTTATTCGGCGCCAATCCGTTTGGCAAAGCCGCTTTCGAGGGTGAAGGGACGGAACCAGCGAGAGTCGAACTTCCTGAGGGCGAGCGCTTGTTCCTGCGTTACCGGGTAACGTTTCACCGCGGGCATGGCCGGTCGCAAGCCGTTGGCAACCGTTTTAAGCGATTCGCGGACAGTAAATAGCCGTCATAAGCCGTTAGCGATCGCAGTCTCGTCCAGAACCTCATCCTTGTCACTTGCCACTACAGAACTGTGCCATGGTAAACCCGTCGTCGTCCAGCGCCCCTGAGACGGATGATCACTTCGACGAGGCGCCGAGACTCGGCTATCGTTGGAGGATCTGCGCCCTTCTCTTCTTCGCGACGACGATCAACTACATCGATCGCTCGGTCTTTGGCGTACTCGAACCAGTGCTGCGCGAGGAGATCGGCTGGAGCGCAACCGAGTTCGGTGACATTAACGCGTACTTTACGTTGGCCTATGGCATCGGCTTTCTCTTCGCCGGCTGGATCATTGATAAACTGGGGACGCGGCTCGGTTACGCTCTGTACCTGACGATCTGGTCGCTGGCGGCCGCCGCGCACGCCTTTGCCAGCACGCCGAGAGGTTTCGCTATGGCCCGCTTCGCACTCGGGCTGGGCGAAGCCGGCAATTTTCCCGCGGCGATCAAGACGGTCGCGGAGTGGTTTCCCAAGCACGAACGGGCCTTCGCCACCGGCATCTTCAATGCGGGATCGAACGTCGGCGCCGTCGTCGCGCCGGCGGTGACGCCGATTCTCGCCGCGTACTACGGTTGGCAAGCCGCGTTCCTCGCCACCGGCCTGATCGGCCTCACATGGGTACTGGTGTGGTGGCCGATGTACCGCCGTCCGGAAGTACACCCCCGCGTGTCGCCGGCGGAGTTGGCGTACATCCAGAGCGATCCGCCCGACCCCGCCGTGAAGCTCCCTTGGCTGCAACTGCTCGAGTACCGACAGACGTGGGCATTCGTCGTCGGCAAATTTCTCACCGACGCGATTTGGTGGTTCTACTTATTCTGGTTCCCCAAGTTCATGAACGAGACGTTCGAAGTCAGCTTGGGAACCATCGGGCCGCAAATGATTACCGTGTTTTTGCTGGCCGACATTGGTTCGGTGGCCGGCGGTTGGCAAAGCTCCTGGCTGATTCGCCGCGGCTGGTCGGTCAACGCCGCCCGCAAGTCGGCGATGCTTTTGTGCGCTTGTTGCGTCGCTCCCGTCGCCGCGGCGCCGCTGGTCGATAACGGGTGGATCGCAGTGCTGCTGATCGGCCTGGCCGCCGCCGCCCATCAGGGCTTCTCGGCCAACTTGTTCACGCTGGCCTCCGACATGTTTCCGCGGTTCGCCGTGGGATCGGTCGTCGGCCTGGGCGGGTTCGCCGGCGCCATGGGCGGGGTGCTGATGAATATGGGAACCGGCCGATTGAAAGACTATATGGGGAACTACCTGGGTATGTTTACCATCGCGGCCTGCGCGTACCTGATTGCGCTGTTGGTTATCCACGTACTTTCACCGCGACTCGAGCCGGTACGCATTGACGCTCCCAACCGGATGTCCTGACGGACCCGCTGACGCCACGGCAATCATGAGCGGTGGTTTAACCTTGCGATTCCGCGAATCCAGCGGGTCTGTCGCCGCAGGAGTCCAAAGAGAGTTACCACCCAAGCGGCCAGCGCAATCCATAAGAAGCTCTCGGAGATAACGCCCAAAAATGGCTGGTCGACGACTCGCGCCAGTCGATGGGTACACGCCGAATACATTCCCAATGGGAACACGGCGCTCCAGTAAACCGCATCGTAGCCTAGCGGCACGCGTTGAATGACATGGCGCCATAGACCCAGCGCCAGGAGAAGCGGTATCCACCAGGTGGCCGTGGCCCAGAATAGCAGCGTCAGCCCGAGAACAAAGGGATGCAGTTTTGTAAGCAGCGGCGAGCCGACCGCGTTTTCTGAAAGAATCGTCCCGGCGAGCGTCGAAATGGCCATCGCCCCCATGTTAATCCAGTAGGGAGGCGCCAGTTGCCTCGCGTCGAGCGGAAAGAACGTGTATCGATAAAAGATCAGCGCGATGATCCAGATATAAAGCATCCCCCCGCCAAGCCACATCATCAGTGAATAAAACATGGCGATGTCGCGCGCGGCGGTCAGGTAAGGCAACAGCAGCGCCCCCAGCGTGGCGACCGCTTGGGATGCGACTACTGCAACTAGCCAGCCCCCATGAATACCCTCAGCCAGGGTCGGTTTCTGCGGTTTCACCGTGAGGATGGTTAGCACGGAGTACGTGATTAACGCCCATAGAACGATTCCGAAGACCCACAGCGCGCCGGCAAGCTGCGGGCGAGGCATGACAACTACGAACTGGTTTCCCAAGACGCAGGTAGCGGCCGCCGTGGTGAAAAAGCCGAGCGATCGGCTGTGATCAAACAAGTCGGCAACGAATTGGCGGCGGAAGGCTGCGACTCGATACAGCGTCAACGCCCAAAGGATCAGGTAAAAGCCGACGTTGATGACAATCAGCGTACGTGAGATCCCGCTAAGGCCTCGCAGATGAGCTGCCACCGAGACGATGCCCGTCGCCATGACGATGGCGAAATAAGCCGGATGCAGATCGCGAGCCAGAGGCGATCGGGACGCTACGGCTCCGGCATCGGGCATTGAAGAGCTCATGGATGATCCCGGCCACGCCGCCTGCCGCGGCGCTGCAACGCTGCGGCAGCGACTAGGGATTGGGTCGCTCAATCTTGTAGAGGTATCGCAACAACCCCAGATTGAGCAGCAGACAGACCGTGCTCGCCGCCGCGGCCGGCCAGATGACGCCCTCGTCGCCGCCGAGATAGGCGTTCATCGTGGCCGTCAGCAGCCACAACTGCAACACCACCAGAATGAGAATGATGCACAACATCCCGTAAACTATCGTCATCCGCTGCTCGCGCGTGAAGTTCCGCCTCATACGGTGCTCCTCTCCACGCCGGTCGCGTAAACCCGCTTGCCGCGAATCTCAAGGGTAATTCGCGGCAGCGGCCGCCGCGGCGGCCCGGCGAGCGGCCGGCCCGTCGCCATATCGAAGTAACCCTTGTGGCATGGGCAGAGAAGCTGACTCTCTTTAAATTGCGGAGTCACTGCGCAGGCCAGATGCGTGCACTTTTGGCTGTATGCGACGAAAGCGTCCTCGGCTGTGCGCAGCAACAGACACGGCTCCGCCTCATGCGGGTAGTCGAAGACAATCGCTCCACCAACGGGAATCGCATCTACGTTCGCGATTTCCGAGATCGGCGGCTCGCCGCGGCGGCGCCGACGCCAATTCTGATAAGCGATGGTGAACTGGCCGACGACAAAGGCAAAGCTCGTCAGGCACAAAAACTTGGTAAAATCCCGCCGGGCCACATAGTGATCTTGCGGCCAATCGATGGGAAAATCGTTGCGCCAGCGCGGCTGAACGTCCTCCGCGAGCCGATTGGGCGGAACAGTGTGCAGTTCAGGATCAGGCTGTATCATTGGGCTAGCGCCGTGATGCAGAGGTCAGAAATGATGTTCAGCGACATGTCTTGTCCGGTCGGCGCCTCGTCAAGCGCCGACGTAACATCCACGTACTCGGGGCGCCGCGACTTCGGAACCATCATCTGCACCTTGGTGCGGATGGATTGCTGACCGAATTGAAAACGGTTGGTGGGCACGGCGGACTTGCGCAGCGTCTCGACCTCCTCGATCGTGCCAAAATACAATGCGCCGCTGGGGCAGACGGTGGCGCACATTGGTCTCTTGCCGGTTGATGTGCGGTCGTAGCACATGTCGCACTTCATCATCAGCTCGAACTCGCCCTTCATCTTCGGCACCCCGAAGGGGCAGGCCAGGACGCAGTTGTTGCAGGCGATACAGCGCGGCTTGCGGGCCGTCTGTACCACGCCGTCGCCCGTTCGCTTGATGGCGTCCGCCGGGCAGACTTCCGCGCAGGTCGGCGTATCGCAGTGCATGCATATCACCGGAACTGTTTGCGTCGTTAACTCGCGATCGATGTACTCCAAATGGATCATCGGGTGGCCGCGGTGCGTATCGCACTCGCTGCACGCGTGCACGCAGGCCTGGCAGCCGATGCAGCGGCCTGGGTCGATGAAGAACTCGTGATGCTCGGGAACAGACATCGGCTTCCGTTACTGGTGAGGCTCAAGCTGGTGGGCGTATTCCGGCGGCGCATCTTCCTTTCGCAACCGCACTGCACAAACTTTGTATTCAGGGATCTTTGAAATCGGATCCTGTGCGGCGATTGTCACCTGATTGATGCTCTTAAGGCCCGCCCAGTGATACGGCACGAACACTGTGTCGGGTCGAATCGTACGAACCACCTGGGCGCGAAGCGTGCACGAACCGCGGCGCGACTCGACGGTCGCCCAGTCCTGATCGGCAATGCCGAGTTGCTGGGCCAATTGCGGATGCAGCTCAATCCTCGGTTCGGGGTATTGATCGACCAGCGGACCGATCCGCCGAGTTTGCGTTCCCGAAAGAAAGTGGCTGATCACGCGTCCCGTGCTCAACATGAGAGGGTACTCGGCGTCTACGTCTTCCGCCGGGGGCGTGTACGTCGCCACGTTGAAGCGGGCCCTTCCATCAGCGAAGTAAAAGGGCCCCTGGCCGTGCGCCACCGGGTTCCACGAACCCCGCTCAAACAGCCGCGGCGTCCCCGGATGGTCTTCACTGGGGCAGGGCCAAAACACCCCAAGCTGCCGTTCGACTTTCTCGTAGGTAATGCCTGAATAATCGGCGACGCCGCCGGCTGAGGCTCGACGCAACTCGTCGAAGATCTCCCGCGGCGATTGGAAGGTGAATCCACGCTCGCGCCCGAGAGCTCGGGCGATGTCCTGGATAATCCGCCAGTCCTGCCGCGCTTCTCCGGGAGGATCGACGCATTTGTTGATCTTGATGACTCGCCCCTCTGCGCTGGTCACAACTCCCTCATCTTCCTCCTGGAGAGAACCCGGCAGGACGACATTTGCGTGCCGCGCGCTCTCGTTGAGAAAGAAGTCGATGGCCACGTAGAACTCGAGCTTCTCCAGCATGCGGCCAATAAAGTTATTGTCAGGCAGCGACACTTTCGGATTAAAGCAGATGCTCAAGAGGCCGCGAATTTCGCCGCGATCGATCTTGCGGAAGAGCTCATAGGCGTCCACGCCTTTGCCTGGCAGCTCGTCGGGCGAGATGCCCCACACCTTAGCCACATGGGCTCGGTGCTCAGGATTGTCAATGTCCCGCCAACCTGGAAGTTGATCGCATTTTTGGCCGTGTTCCCGGCCCCCTTGGCCATTAGCCTGGCCGGTGATCGTCCCGTAGCCGCACCCTTCGCGACCAATACGCCCGGAGGCCAGCACGATATTCATCGTACTGAGAACATTTTGCACGCCGTGCGAGTGATGCTCGATGCCGCGGGCGTGCAGCAAGAAGCTGCTCTTGGCCGCGCCCCACATCTCGGCGGCCTGTCTAATCGCCCGCTCAGTGATGCCGGTCACCTCGGCCGTCTTTTGCGGCGTCCATTGGCGGACATGCTCGGCGACCTGCTCGAATCCGACGGTAAACTCGTTGATGAACGGCTGATCGATCCAACCGTGCTCGATCATCAAGTGCAAGATGCCGTTGAACAGCGCGGCGTCGCGACCCGGTTTCACCGGCAAGAACAGATCGCAGGTTCGCGCGATTGGGGTGATCCGCGGATCGACGACAATCACTTTGGCGCCGTTCTCACGAGCCTGCCATACATAATTCGTCGTGATCGGCGAACACTCCGCGACGTTGGACCCGGCGATGAGAATCACTTCGGCCTTGGGAATGTCCGACCAGGGGTTTGCGGAACGATCGATGCCGAACGTCTTCTTGTTTGCCGCTCCGGCGCTGACCATGCACAGCCGGCCGTTATAATCGATATTGGCCGTCCGCAGGCACATGCGCGCGAACTTGCCCATGAGGTACGTCTTTTCGGTCGTCAGGCTTGCGCCGCTCAAAATGGCGAACGCGTCCGGTCCGTACGTCGATTGAATCCGCCCAATCTCGCTGGCGACCCGCTGGATGGCTGCGTTGTACTCCATCGGCCGAAATCCGCCCGGGGCATTCGCGTCTCGCTCGTACGCCGTCAGCAGCCGGTCGGGGTGAGCGCCTTGCAGATACCGTCGAACCCCTTTGGGGCAGAGCATCCCGCGATTAAAGGGAAACTCCTCCCACGGCTCGAACCCGATGACGACGTTGTCCTTCACCTTAAGCTGAATGCCGCACTGCTGGCCGCAGAAACAGCAATGGGTCTTGACCACCTTGTCGGGGTCTACCGTCGTATCCAGCCGCAGCCCGCTGGGATAACTCAGATGGGGCCCGAATTGATCGATAGTCTCAAGGACGGCGGATTCGGCGGCCATAAACGATCCGAGGTGCTATTGCTGCGCGGGTGACAGTTGCGGCTCGCCGGGGTCGGCAGCGGCCTTCAATGGCTCGCCGCCGCGGACGCCTGTCCAGAGATTCGCTTGAGCGACGGCCAGCAGCGCACGGCGGCACCGGGGACAGATCCACTGGTAGTGTCCTATGCGGTCGTCGCCCAGTTCGTATTGGTACCCGAGGGCGCGCTCAACGTCGATCAAATCCTCTACGTGCATCCGCGATGCGAATGGCTCGCCGCAGCGCCGGCACTCCGCCTGCTCAGAGCGGGCGCCGATGTCCTTGTAGAAGCTCACGCCCAACTGCGCCGGCCGCTGGAAGATGTGAAAAAACTTTCCGAATGGCAGCCACAACAGCGTGAGAATCACCGTGATCGCATGCAAGATGGCGAGAAAGTCGTAGGCGTACCCGCGCATCCACGTGTAGCTGGCCGTGAGCATTAGCCCTGTCGCACTAATCGCGAACAAGGCAATCAGCGGCAGGTAATCCTCCCCAAATTGCTGCACCGCAGCCGCGCCGTGGTCGGTCATTCGCCGCTTCATCGCGAGCATGACGCCGATGATTACCAGGATCGACGCCCACACCAGTCCATGAAAGACAAGAAATGCGATCCAGGAGTGAATCGGGAAGGCGAGCGTTGGAAAACCAAAGAGGTAGGCGCGATACGATTCAAGATCGCCCGGCACGGTCTCGAAGTGAACCCAACCAAATACCAGTGGGAAGGTGATCGCCGACGCAATGACGCAACCCCACATCAGGCTCCAATGGGCTGCTCCGCGCAAAAAGCCGCGGCGCCAGATGAAGCCGTTCAGCGCAAACATCACGCCGAACCGCCGCGCGAGCTGCACGAGATTTCGGCCGAGGTATCGCGGCTGCAGAAAAAGCTGCCAGCCGCGCACCCAGTATCGCCACGTCGGCGGCCGCTGCAGCCACATCGCGTAGCGGTAGGCAATGCCAAACGTGGCGAACAGCGTCGCGAACGTGTAGCCAACCAGCGCCGCGTCGAAATGATCCAGCCGGCGCGAGCCCAATACGATCAAGAAGGCCAGGGCGGCCGTGGCGACTCCGCCCCATAGAATGGCGCGTACTTGTGCAGACATCAGACCTTCACGCGAACAGCGTTAGGAAGCGCTGGCGAGGATCAACTCTTTCGAATGCAATAGCAGCGTCGCCATCGGCGGCTTGGCTCAAGCGACGTGCGGCTAAGGGGGCGGCATACAAGTCCACATACCGGCGGTCGCCATCATATCATCTCTGCCGAAAGTTACACCCGCCTCGCCGAAAAAGGACAACCACAAGTGATTGTCAGGACGCCGCATGAACTCTCAGGGTTTGACGGCGACTAACATGACGGCGGCTAAGCGCCCTTCATGGTTACGAAAGGCTCGGCGCATGGCGCGGACTCGCCGCCGAGCTTGGGGGCTCCGGGCGACATTCCATGCGAAGCGAATTGCGCGCCAAAAGCCCTCGTCAGCTATGACCCGCGCCGGCTCGAGAAGATGCATGGGGGCCGTCCGCTCGGTAATGACCGTCAACCCTGCATCCTCAAGTAGCCGCCCCCACTGATTGATCGTCAGCGGCTTAACGCCGACGTGGATTTCGTCCGACAAATCGCGGGCGATTATGCCAGCAATATTTTCGTCAACATCATCCGTGAGACAGAGCTCGTGGATTCCATAACGTCCGCCGTGGCGCAATAGACGCGCCGCCTCAGCGACAATGCGGGCCTTGGCGGTCGCCGGCTGCATCGAGAGCATCGCTTCGCCGTACACGACGCTGGCGGAAGAGTCCGGCAAGCCCGTTGCCTCCGCGGTCCCGAGCTTGCAGGTTCGGTGCGGTCCGAACAGATGCCTCGCGACCTGAGCTGCCGCGGCGCCATCCCGCTCGACGGCCGTATATGACCGTGGGCTCCGTGCCAGTGTTAGCTGCGCCGTGATGCCAAGCCCGGGGGCAAATTCGACCACATCGTCCGTTGAATCGATGGCCAACGACGATAACAAGTGGCGCGTCAGTTCCAAGCCTCCTGGCCGGAGCACACGTTTGCCCATGCTCGCCAGCACCCAATGGCCCGGCATTTTCTCCAGCGGCGGCGACTTTTTCGGGGCCGGCGCCGGTGTAACCACGGTGAGTAGGCTCATTCTTACTTCCTCGGACATACTTCCTTCGGCCGGCATTCGCTAAATCGGCGCTCCGCGCGCCCTGTCTGTTGCAATTCTACACCTTTATGTGTAGAACTCAAGATTGACTGACTCACCGAGTAGGCGCGGAGATTGCTGGCCGAAACGGGATTCACCCTCTTTCGCGCTTTCTCTGGAGGATAACGACGTGCATTACAGACGGCTATGGTTGGCGTTTGCTCTGGTCATCGTCGGCTCCTTCGCTGTGCTCGGCTATTACGGCTACGAGCTGTATCGCGTCGCACCGCCGGTCCCTGCTCAAGTGGTGACCGCCGATGGCGCTACGCTCTTCGACGCTCGGGCGATTAAGGACGGTCAGAATGTCTGGCAATCCATCGGCGGGCAGGAGCTAGGCAGCATCTGGGGACACGGCGCGTACGTCGCTCCCGACTGGTCGGCCGACTGGCTTCATCGCGAGTGCGTCTGGCTGCTTGACCGTTGGTCCAATGCCGAGAACGGCCAGCCCTTCGATCAGGCCAGCGACGCCCAACAGGCAGAGTTGCTGGCGCGACTTCGCGCGGAGATTCGCACCAATACATATGACCAGGAAAAAGATCAGATCGTTCTCTCCACCGACCGGGCCGCCGCCTTCGGCGCACTGAGCCGTTATTACGCCGCCATCTTCGGCGACGCCGTCGAATTCGACGAGGATATCCGGATGCTGGCCGACGGCGGAATGACGCCCGTCGAACTGCGCGACGCCTATGCGATTCCGGCCAACACGATCCGCGATGAGCAGCGGCAGGCGGACATGAACTCGTTCTTCTTTTGGACAGCCTGGACCTGCGGGACCGAACGACCTCAGGAGGCGCCGATTGCCGGGCAGCAAGCTCCTACGCACGAGGGCCTCTGGCCAACCCCCATCACCTACACCAACAACTGGCCTGCCGAAGAGTTGATCGGAAATGCCCCCAGCGGCGAGATTGTGGTCTGGTCAGTGGCCAGCTTCGTTCTGCTCCTAGCCGGCATCGGCGCGTTGGCATGGTATTACGTAGCCGCACGGCACCATGAGGGAGAACCTACGGAACTCCCCGCCGAGGATCCGCTGCTTGCCATGCATCCCACGCCGTCGATGCAGGCGACGCTCAAATACTTCTGGGTCGTCGCCGCGCTGATTGTCGTTCAGGTGGGCCTGGGCGCCGTTACCGCACACTACGGGGTTGAGGGCGAAGGTTTCTACGGCATCCCGCTGGCCGACTATCTCCCGTACTCAGTAACCCGCACATGGCACACGCAACTGGGCATTTTTTGGATTGCCACCGCCTGGCTGGCCACCGGACTGTACATCGCTCCGGCGGTCTCAGGATATGAGCCTCGCTGGCAGCGAGCCGGGGTGAATTTCCTATTCGTCTCTCTGCTCATCATCGTCATCGGCACGCTGTTTGGCACGTGGTACGCCACACGGCAGCGGATGAGCCACGAAGCCAACTTCTGGTTCGGCCATCAAGGCTATGAATACGTCGACCTCGGGCGATTCTGGCAGCTTTTCTTGCTTGTCGGCTTGTTCCTCTGGCTGGGGCTGATGCTTCGCGCTTTATGGCCAGCCTTTCGTCAGCCGGGCGAGCATAAGCATCTGCTAGCGTTATTCGTCATTGCGTCGGCGGCCATCGCCTTCTTTTACGCCGCCGGCATCATGTGGGGCCGGCAGACGAACCTCGCCATCGCCGAATACTGGCGGTGGTGGGTGGTCCATCTGTGGGTCGAAGGATTTTTCGAAGTCTTCGCGACGGTAGTTATCGCCTTTCTCTTCACGCGGATGGGACTGCTCCGCACGGCCACGGCAAGCGCCGCCGTGTTGTTCTCCTGCACGATCTTCCTGTTCGGCGGGATCATCGGGACGTTCCATCACCTGTACTTCAGCGGCACGCCGACGCCGGTGCTCGCCCTGGGCGCCACGTTCAGCGCCCTGGAAGTCGTACCCTTGGTGCTCATCGGTTTCGAGGCTTATGAAAACCTGACCCTATCGCGCGCGCGTCCCTGGGTGTCCGCCTACAAATGGCCGATTTACTTCTTCGTCGCCGTGGCGTTCTGGAACCTGGTGGGCGCCGGGTTGTTCGGCTTCTTCATCAATCCGCCGATCGCGCTATACTACATGCAAGGTCTCAACACCACGCCCGTTCACGGTCATACGGCTTTGTTCGGCGTGTACGGCATGCTCGGCATTGGGTTGATGCTGTTTTGTCTCAAGGGGCTGGCGGCGAGAAAGCGATGGAAAACCGGCGCCCTGTCGTTCGCCTTCTGGTCGATCAACATCGGCCTGGCGCTGATGGTGCTCCTGTCGCTCCTGCCGGTCGGGCTGATGCAAACCTGGGCCAGCGTCGAGCGCGGCCTGTGGTACGCCCGCAGCGCCGACTTCATGCAGACCGAACTAATGGACCTGCTGCGTTGGCTCCGCGTGGTCGGCGACACGATTTTCGCCGTCGGCATCGTCGTGCTTGGGTACTTCGTGGTCGGACTGAAAACGGGCTGGTCGGTCACCGAGGGTGACGATCTCCCGGAAAGCGTGCCGGCGGGCGATGAGTTAAGCTATAGATAGTGCGTATTTGTGATTTGCAAGGGTAAGAAATGCCGCTCTCGAACTCTCGCGTCTGGATCGCCGTCATGGCGATTGCCGTCCTGACAACAATTGCGGAATATACGCAAGCAGATGATCCCTTTGAGCGTGCGCCGATCGAGTACAGCAAGAGCGATCCGGACAATGCAGTCTCCAGGCTGCAGGCGAAGCTCGAACGCGGCGAAGCGACGCTGAAGTACGATCCTGACCAGGGCTACCTGCCGGCCGTATTGGATGCTCTGGGGGTGCCGACCGAATCGCAGATGCTGGTCTTTTCGAAGACCAGCCTTCAGCGCCGCCGAATTTCGCCGCGCACGCCGCGGGCGATCTACTTCAACGACGATGTCTACATCGGCTTCTGCCGCGCCGGCGAGGTGATGGAGATCTCGGTCGCCGACCCGCAACTCGGCGCTGTGTTTTACACGATCGAACAACAGGAAGCCGTGGCGCCGAAGCTTATCCGCCAGACGGATAATTGCCTGGTCTGCCACAGCTCTTCGCGAACCGACGGCATTCCCGGGCATTTGGCGCGGTCGGTATTCACCGGTCCTTCGGGCGAGCCCATTCTTTCGAAGGGGAGCAAGACGGTCGATTACCGCACGCCGTTCGAGGACCGCTGGGGAGGTTGGTACGTCACCGGCACGCACGGCGAGCAGACGCATCTGGGGAACTTCATCGTCCGCGGTCGCGAGGAAGCGCAGGGCGAAGAGAACGCCGACGGCCAGAACGTGACGGACCTGGCCGATCGTCTGAAGGTCGATCAATATCTAACAGCTCACAGCGACATTATCGCGCTGATGGTGCTGGAGCATCAAACGCTGATGCACAACCGGTTAACCAAGGCGAATTTCGAAACCCGCGCGGCACTTTACTACCAGGCCGATCTGAACCGCGCTCTCGGCGAGCCGGAGGACGCTCCGCTGGAAAGCGTTACGCGGCGCATCGAAACGGCGGCGGAAGATGTGGTCGAAGCGTTGCTTTTTGTCGACGAAGCGGAGCTCACCGAGCCGGTCGCCGGGACATCCGGCTATGCCGAGCTATTCAGCGAGCTTGGCGTTCGCGACTCGAGCGGTCGATCGCTGCGAGACTTTGATCTCGAGCGGCGGCTGTTCAAGCACCCCTGCAGCTACCTCATCTATTCGGAGGCGTTCGACAGCCTGCCCAAGGAGGTAAAGAGCGTCATCTTGAGTCGACTGGCCGAGATTTTGCGCGGCGAAGACGCCTCCGGCCGCTTCGATCATCTGTCGGCCGAGGATTGCCAGGCGATTGCGGACATCCTGCGAGACACGAAGGACGGCCTGCCCGCCGATTGGCCTTAAGCGAGCCTTGGCGAGTCATGCGGGAAGTGAGACCACGGTAGGGAACGTGGCCCGGCGGCCATCTCAATCGAACTCGGTTGGCTCTTCCCACTCCTGTCGTATTCGCGTCAGCTTGCGAACGACGGTCCGCCTCGCCACGCCGAGCTCGCACGCAATCTCTTCGTTGGTGAAACCTTCCAGCTTGCGCAGGGCGATGAGCCGCAAGGACTCGTTGTCGAGAGACAGCACTAGCGTCTCGATGGCCTCGATCAGGCGAGGTCCGAAATCAGGAGGCGGCTCGCTCCCGGCGATCCGACTTACATCCACTGCGGAATGCTCCACATCCCGATCACGCTTCTGCGCGTGCTGCCGCTTCCTCTCGTTAAGCGCCTTACGAACCGTGATGGTGACCAGCAGCGGCCACAGGCCTGTGCGATCGTGCAAGTCTGGAAAGCGATTGTTCCGGACGCCGATCAGGGCGCTCTTCAGGGCGCTCA
>DASVCM010000120.1:0-3805 GCA_036381635.1 Lacipirellula sp. | reverse complement strand
AAGTGGAAGAACGCCGTAATCGGCTCCAGGTCGAAGCAGACGAACGCCGTTCCCGTACCGATGCCGATAATGACGGCCAGCAGGATCCCGATCTGGTAGATCTCCAGCCCATCGATGTTGTAGGCGTCGCTGCCGAAGATTTGATAACCGAGATACCAGTAAACGCCCCATAGCGCGGCGTACACCAAGCCGCACGCCAGGCAGCGGAGGAGCAACTCGGTTCCCTTGTACGCTTCGAGTTCGTCGTCGCGAAGGAAAAAATATCCCGCGTAAGCCAGCGGCGGTCCCAAGAGCACGGCGCCGCCAGCCAGGATGTAGGTCAGGGCTCCTGCGAGCTGCTCGGCGCTGTTGCCCAGCAAGAATGCAATTGCCACGGTCAGCAGCACGGCCCCGCCGACGATCAGCGCTGCGTTGAGCTGGAATTTTGTCTCCTTCCGCTTGATCGGCTTGAGAACGCTGCGGCCCTTGGCGTCCTTGGCGCCCGCCTCCAGCTCCGGGGCGTGAATGATCACTTCATCCGACGCGGCGGGAATTTGAATCTGCCCTTTGCACTTCGGGCAGGCGCCCGTCTTGCCGGCGTGCTGATCGCCAACCTTGAACCGCGAATGGCAACTAGGACAGATGACGTGGATGGGCATGGCGAAATGGATACTGGATGCTCGATGTGTGTTGGCGATTCGTACTTATCCAGTATCCAGCATCTAGCATCCAGCATCCAGCCGGCATCAAGCCCAGCCTACGCCCCTTCCTTGAGGTCGTCCTCGTTGATTGGCGAGAACCCCTTCGTGGCCAAGGTGTCGAGGGCGATCTCGATATTGTCGACCATCAGCGCCACGGCCGGGCGGCCATGAGGGCGGGCCAACAGCGGATAGACCTGCGTAATGTTCACCTCGGCCTGCAGCAGCGCCGTGCACACCTGCAACAGCGGCTGCGGGCTGTCGGGCAATTCGACGCCGATGAGGTCGGACTCGACGATGGCCAGCCCGGCGCGTTCGAGCACCTCGCGGCCCTGCTCCGGGTCGCTCAGGAGAAAGCGGACTACCGCACACTCGGTCGAGTCGGAAATCGTCAGCGCGACGATGCGGACGTTGCTTCCTTCAAACCGGCGAACCACTTCGAGGAGCTGACCGACGCGATTCTCGAGAAAGACGGTGAACTGGCGGATCGAGGGATAGTCTCGGCCGCGCATCGTGGCGAAATCGGTGCCGGCATGCTCGCCGCTGCCGCTAGACATCGAGTGACTCCTGGAGGTCGGCGTCCTTGATAGCAGTCCACTATAGGGGCCTTGGCGCGGGGATGCAATGTAATTCGGAGAAGGCTGACGGCTATCGGCTTGCGGCTATTGGCCATACGAATGTTGTAAGTCTCGCGGACTGCCGCGGGGCAATGCTACGATAGCGCGTTCCCTTACCTATCGTCCTGCCCCGCCTTGGAGCTCACGCCGCGTGGAACACGAGATCGAGATCGACGTCCGCTACTACGAAACTGACGGCCAGGGCGTCGTCCATCACGCCAATTACTTTCAGTACTTCGAGCTGGCCCGCGTCGAGATGCTCAAGGCGATGGGGCATGACTATGCCGATCTGGAACGCGACGGCATTTTCTTAGTGGTCCACAGTATTGGCTGTAAGTACCATCGGCCGGCGCGGTTTGGCGACCGGCTGCGAATTCACACCCGCGTCGAGCGGGCCACCCTCGCGCGGATCGAGCACTCATACCGCGTGTACGCCGGTAACACGCTGCTGGCCGAAGCCAACAGCACGATTGCCTGTGTGGATCGCGACGGAAATATTCGGCGGATGCCGGAGCATATTGTGAAGGAATGAGTACTACAGCCCCGGGCTCCGCCCGGGGGCGGTCTGAATCACAGTCGATTTCGCTTCTACCCCCGGGCAGAGCCCGGGGCTGCAATTGGGAGAACACCGTCTTTGAAAGCTATACGCATCCTGATGCTCGTCGGCGACTTCGTGGAAGACTACGAAGCCATGGTCCCGCTGCAGATTCTGCTGATGGAGGGCCATCGGGTCGACGTCGCCTGCCCGGAAAAGAAGGCGGGCGACACGGTCGTAACTGCGATTCACGATTTTGAAGGCCATCAGACGTACAGCGAGAAGCGAGGCCATAACTTCGCGATCAACATCGACTGGAGCAGCGTCGAGCCGCAGAATTATGACGGCCTGGTCATCCCCGGCGGGCGGTCGCCGGAGTATCTGCAGCTCAACGAGCGCGTCCTGGAGATCGTGCGGCACTTCTTTGAGACCAACAAGCCGGTCGCAGCGACTTGCCATGGGGCGATAATTCTCACCGCCGCCGAGGTGGTGAAGGGCCGCTGTTGTCAGGCCTATCCGAGCTTGCGGCCGGAGCTTGTCCGGGCCGGGGCCATCTGGGATGAACCGAGCGCCTCGCTTGATAGCGCCTGTATTGATGGAAATTTGGTTACGGCGCCGGCCTGGCCAGCCAACCCGGCGTGGATGAAAGGGTTTCTGGGCTTGCTTGGACGACCATAGTCCGCGTCATTCTGAGCGAAGCGAAGAATCTGGCGCCGCCCAAGTCCGCGCTTCATCCTCCTATGAGGGCCGGTACGCCTGCCGGACCCCTCGGCGGACCTCGGGGTGACAGGGCTCGGGGATGGGAAAAAAAGAGGCCCGGCGTTGGCTATCCCTACCAACGCCGGGCCGAACTCTCACGAATGCGGGCGATCCATCGCGCCGTGTTCTCAGGACTCCGGTCGCTCACGCTCCCGGCTCGCTATTTACGCTACAAGTCGCATCGCGCCGCGGGTTTGCTCCACGCCGACGATGAACTCTTCGAAGATTCGCATGTCGAGCGCCGAGGCGGTCGACGCTTCCGGGTGGAACTGCGTGCCGAAGGCGAACCAATCGGGCATGTCGCTCTCGATGGCCTCGACGACGCCGTCGGGGCAACGGGCCGAGACGATGAAGCCGGGCGCCACCTCGTCGACGGCCATGTGGTGCATGCTGTTCACGCGGAGCTCGCCGTCGCCGTAGACGCGATCCATGATCGTGCCGGGCGTGAGCTGGAGCGTGTGGCGGTGTTCGGGATCGAGCGGATCGAGGTGCGGCAGCGCGTGCGGCATGTCCTCGGGGATGTGGAGCATCAGGTTTCCGCCCTGGCTGACGTTGAGCAGTTGCATCCCGGCGCCGATGCCCAGAATGGGCATCCGCCGCTCGGCGACCAGTCGCATCAGGCGGCGGTCGGACGACTCGCGACGCGGATCCTGCAGGCGGACCGTCGGGTGGAGCATCCAGCCGTCGCGGCGCGGATCGAGGTCGGCGCCGCCGATCAGCATCACGCCGTCGAGGCGATCGAGGAGTTGCTCCATGTCCGACTCATCGTCGTAGGGAGGGAGGATTACCGGCAAGGCTCCGGCCTGGAAGATGGCGTCGAAGTATCCCGAGGCGACGTAGGCGAAGGCGGGCTGGCCAGTCGCCTGGCTGCGGTAATCTGCATTCACTCCGATGAGCGACTTGGACATAGAGTAAGCTCCTTTTACACGCGCCGTTCTTGGCGCTTCCAGTGGTTTCCCTACAAACGCAAGCCTTCCGCGGCTTGCTGGACGGTAGTGCGAGACGAGAGAAGAAGGCGACCACGCGCGGGCGACTGCAGTCCTAGATCGGACAACGGCGACAGATCAAGCCGGCGGAGCCATGGCGACAAAACGAGGGGCCCTTTACTTGGCCAAACCCATCCGTGGGCGTCGCGAGCTCGAACGAATTGAAGTGAGGCTGCTGTCCAACGCTCGATCCCGTGCGACGGGTCTTGGTCGGATCGACTTCCCTATCTC
>DASVCM010000119.1:0-4228 GCA_036381635.1 Lacipirellula sp. | reverse complement strand
GTCGACTTCACCGCCGACTGGTGCCTCACCTGCAAGTCGAACTTGAAGTTCGCGATCAACACGGCCGAGGTGAAGGAGCTGGTCGAGCAGAATGAGGTTGTGCCGCTGTTGGCCGACTGGACCGACAAGAATGACACCATCAAGCAGGCGCTCTCCGAGCTGGACAGCCGGAGTATTCCGCTATTGGCGATTTACCCGGCGGACCCGGAGCGCGAGGTGATTGTGCTGCGCGACGTGGTGAGCCAGTCGACGGTGCTGGAGGCGCTGGCGGAGGCGGGGCCGTCGATGTCGGAGAATGTTGCGGTGAACGAGGATCAGTCGTCGTCCGGGGCGCCGCTGGGGCCGGAGTTTGGGGCGATTGTGCCGGGGAATACAACGACGCGGTAAGCCTTGCAGCCCCGGCCTTTGGCCGGGGGTCGGCCGCAAGTTCAATGGAGCGTCGGCGCCGCTTCTAAACCCCCGGGCAGAGCCCGGGGCTGCAGTGGGCGGCGACTCATGCCCAGCGGGCTTCGCCGCTTCCTTCTGTGATGCGGCCGATGCGCCAGCTTTCGTAGCCCTGGGCGGCGAGTTGGGCGATGATGCTTTCGGCGTAGTACTCGCTCGCGACCAGGCACATGCCGACGCCCATGTTGAAGACGCGGAACATCTCGGCGTCTTCGACGTCGCCGAGCTTCTGCAGCCATTGGAAGACCGGCGGGATCGGCCAACTGTCGCGCTCGATGAGGGCGTCGACGCTCGGCGGCAGGACGCGGGCGAGGTTTTCGTGCAGTCCGCCGCCGGTGATGTGGGCGATGCCGTGCACGACGCACTTCACGCGGTAGTGGTTCAGCACGTTCCGCACGGGGCGGACGTAGAGCCGCGTCGGCTCCAACAGCAGCTCTCCGACGGTTTTCTCTGAGAAGTCGACGCGGTCGGCCGCCTTCAGCCCCGCGTGGTCAAAGACGATCTTCCGCACGAGGCTATAACCATTGGAGTGGATGCCGCTAGAAGCGATGCCGATTATGATGTCGCCGGGGACGGCGGCTTTGCCGTCGAGCATACGCGACTGCTCGACCACGCCGACGGCGAAGCCGGCGAGGTCGTAGTCGCCCTTTTGGTAGAGGTCGGGCATGATCGCCGTTTCGCCGCCGACCAGGGCCGAGTCGCACTGGAGGCAGCCCTGACTGATGCCGGAGACGATTTGTTCCAAGAGCCCGGGGTCGTCCTCGGCCATGGCGACATAGTCGAGGAAGAACAGCGGTTCGGCGCCGCAGCAAATGGCGTCGTTGACGCACATCGCCACCAGGTCGATGCCGACCGTGTCATGCCGGCCTACCATCTGGGCGACTTTCAGCTTCGTGCCGACGCCGTCGGTGCAGGAGACGAGCACCGGCTCCTGATAGTTGCGGGCGAACAGGCCGCCGGAGAAGTCCATTTTGAACAGCCCGGCGAAGCCCCCTTCCCACGGCAGGACCCGCGGGCAGTGGGTCCGCCGCATGAGCCTCGGGAGCCGGGACATCGACTCTTCGTAGGTCGCCAGATCGACGCCCGAATCTTTGTAAGTCAGTTTTGCCATTGACCTTGCTGCGGCTTCCGTGGCTCATGCAAGCAGGCGATTCTACGGGGGGCGAATGCGGGGTGTCAACGCAGCGGGAGGTGCTGGGTTGGCCAAGTGGTATACATCGCTCGCAGAGGCGCGGAGACGCAGAGGAGAAGGGCGGAGTTCTACCCGAGCGCCGGAAGGCGCCGGGGCCGAGACGGGCCGGCTCGCTTGTTGGCGCCGCGCTATAATTCGCATCATGCGAAGCAAAGCTCAGAAGCGGCAGCTTCAGGAACTCCACGAGGCGGTGGCGGCGCGGACCAAGCTGATCGAGCAGCAGCGGCAACGGGCGAAGTTGCGCCGGCGGGCGCGGAGTCTGCGGACCTCGCTCAATCGGAGCAATCGGCGGGTGCGGGCGTACTGAGAGTTCGATGCCGACGCAGACGCCGAGAAGCCCGCTCGTTCGGCAGGGCTTCTCGGGGGCGTCGGCTAATACCGCTGGTGATGCCGCTTGTGGTGCATCTTCTTCCATTCGGCTAGCCGCGGGTGGATGTCGTCGAGGGCGTTCATGACGTCGTCGACCGTGCCTTCCCAGCGGACGGTCACCGTCGCGCCGTCCTGGTCGATTTCGACGTCGTCGTAGAGGTCGACCACGCTTGGAATGTCGGAGGCGCAGACTTTCACCAGCGAGACGAAGCCTTCGAGGACGTCTTCCATCTCGTGAGCCACGTCGCGGTCCTTCGCCACCAGCGTTAGCTGGTCGTACAGCTCGTCGCCGCGCTGGCCGAAGGCGAAGTTGACGTGCTCGTGCTTGCTGAGGACCGGGAACGGCCGCGCGTATTTTTGCGAGAGCTCGTCGAGGTCGACGGCTGCGCCGTACATGATGGCGCCGGTCGGGTAGTCGGTAATGAGCTTCGAGTCGGCGTTCTCGAGCGAGTCTGCTTCGCCCTCGAGGAGGCGGACGGCGGCTTTCGCGCGCTCGACGTCGGTGGCGAAGATGATCGTCTCGTCGTTGAACAGGATCGTGGCGACGGTTTTCTTGCCGTGCTTGCCATCCTTATGACGCCCGTGCTTGGATTTGGACGCCATCTCCTTTTTCGGTTTTTCGGCCGCAGATGATTCATCGTCGGCTCCATCATGCTGCTTCGCCTTTCCGCGATCGGCGTCGCCAGCGGCATGAGCTTTGTCCTTGTACTTCTCCTTTTTGTCCTTCTTTGCGCCCTTTGCGTGCTTCTGGTCGTGTTTCTTTGTAGGAACTGTGTGCGTGTAAACCTGGCGGTCTTCCCAATCCGTCGCGCTGGCGCCGACGCCCTCAAGAATCTCCTTCACCTTCGCGGCGTCGTAGTCGGCCGTCAGGATGACCGTGCCCGTGTGCGGGGCATATTCATTGCTGAAAAGAGTGATCGAGCGGAGGTCGTCCTGCGGGTCGATGCCGTACCGCTCTTTGAGCCACTGGCGAGCCCTCTTCGCCTTCTCGGCGTGCTTCTCGCGGAAGCGTTCGGCAAATGCGGAGCTGGTGAGTTTCTCGGCGTCGACGTGGAACACCCACTTGGCATCCTGGGGAATGTAAGCCGGATTGAGCTGGTCGGCTTGTGCGACGCCCGTCAGGACGGCGGCGGTCAACAGGCTGGCGATCATGCGCTTCATCGTTTTTCCCCCACTTGCTGTTCGCCTCGCGCGGAGGCCCGGATTAAACTGGTGCTCTCGGAACCGCCATGTTGGTTCGCGGCGCGCCGACGCGGCGGTTAACGGTCGTGCTGGCACGATGCGGATGCGGCGAAAACGGCTGATCATCGGGCGGCAGCCGTGGAACCAGCGACCGCCGCAAAAGTCGCGCCCGCAGGAGACTTGCGGCGAATGCTTTCTTGTTGGGATTTAGACCTTTCACCACGAATGCGATCTAGTCATTTTGCTCACGTGCGGCTTGTGGCCCTGCTGACGGCGGCTGCGCTGGTTTGCGGTGCAAGCGGAGTGACAACAGCAGCCGACGAATCCGCTGATCGGCCGCGGGCGCGCGAGTTGAATATCTCGCCGGGCGTTTTCCCGCCGGGGCCGAAGAATGCCATCACCGACGTGGCGGGCGTGCGGGTCGGCCACGTTACGATCGTCGAGGGCCAGCGCGTCCGCACGGGCGTGACGGCGATCCTGCCGCACGGCGGCAATCTGTTTCAGGAAAAGGTTCCGGGAGCCATTTTTGTCGGCAACGCATTTGGAAAGCTTGCCGGGAGCACGCAGGTGGCCGAGTTGGGGACGATCGAGACGCCGATCGTGCTGACCAACACGCTATCGGTGGGGACGGCCGTCGATGCGGTCGTCGGCTACACGCTCCAGCAGCCGGAAAATGAAGGCGTCCGCTCGGTCAATGCGCTCGTCGGCGAGACCAACGACGGCGGCCTGAACGACATTCGCGGCCGACATGTGTCGAAGAAGCATGTGATGGAAGCGATCAAGACGGCCAGCCGCGGCGAAGTCGCCGAGGGGTGCGTCGGCGCCGGGACGGGGTGCGAGTGCTTCGGGTTCAAGGGGGGCATGGGCACGTCGTCGCGAAAGTTGCCGGACGAGTACGGCGGCTGGACGCTGGGCGTGCTGGTGCAGGCGAACTTCGGCGGAGTGCTGACGATCGACGGCGCGCCCATCGGCAAGCGCCTGAACCGGCACGTGTTCGCTTCCGTAGGGCAGCGCACCAGCGCCGACGGCTCGTGCATGATC
>DASVCM010000118.1:0-3718 GCA_036381635.1 Lacipirellula sp. | reverse complement strand
GGGCCGGCTGTTCGAGGAAACCACCGGCATGGGACTGAGCGGCAAGCATTTTCTCGACTCGATCGCGGAGCTCAGCGTCCCCCGCGCACGCTTCGTCCAGTAGAGCGGCGCGCTCGTCGGGGGATGGCTTCTCCAGCGCGGCGAAGAAGACAGATTCGAGGTTGGAGGAGATCTTCATGGCAGGCTCTCAAAGAACCAGTGCGAAAAGGAGGGCCAAAACCCCTCACATCTTCATCACTTTCAAAAGAAAAGCGTGACAGTTCCCGGCCGGAGAGCGGGCGAGGCGTTCGGCCGGCCCACGTCAGGGGCTCGGCCTAGGGGACGAGTCGGCCAATTCCGCAAACAGCCAGGATCGGGCGAAGGTCCAGTAACGTTCGGCGGTCGCCAGCGAAATCTCCAGGGCGGCCGCCGCCTCGGGCATTGTTAACCCGCCGAAGTACCTGAGTTTCACCAGTTGCGCCTTGATGGGCTCGAACGATTCCAGTTTGGCGAGGGCCTCGTCCACGGCCAATAAATCGAGCAAAGCTGGCTCGCTCGCTGCACAGGCGGAATCGAGAGCGACACGCCGTGCCCCGCCGCCTTGCTTGAGACTCGCCTTACGACGGGCGCTCTCCACCAAGATCCGCCGCATGGCTTCCGCGGCGGCAGCAAAAAAGTGCCCGCGATTATTCCAGCTTAACGGCGTCTCGCTACCTACGAGTCGAAGATAAGCATCATGCACCAGAGCCGTGGCCTGCAGTGTTTGACCGGGCTTCTCGTGTGCCAGCCGTGCTGCCGCCAGCTTGCGAAGCTCCTCGTAGACGAGCGGCAGCAATTGCTCGCTGGCAGTGGGATCGCCAGACTCGATCCGACACAAAATCTGCGTAAGGTCGGGCATGAGAGCGGCCCGTGACAAGGGAAGTGGAAGGGCTGATTATAGCAAGGATGCCGGGCCCCGCGGCTCCAATTGTCGTTGGTGGCCAGAGCTCGAGTCCCTCCTTCGCTATTGGCGACAACGGTCGCATCTTCCGGCAGCGTGTTGCCTAAGCTCGGGGGAGCGGCGCACTGCATCGCATCCGGTTGAGTCATTTCGCACTCCTGCGCTGCGCCTGGCGCTGGCCGCCTGCGTAACTTGCTTCTGGGGCGTCACTGCGCCGGCCGTAGTGCAACCGCACGCAGCGCTAACGCGCCCATGAGCATTCCGAGCAGGCCAAATCCGATCATGCCGACGGCATTGGCCGCGCGGACATACTGGGCGAAATCAACAATGGGAGCGGCTGGAATCGGCGACGCCGCCACCGCCGGCGGAGCAAAACTGAGGCTGAGCGTCGCTGAGGGATCGGCCGGTATGGGCGCCGCGGCGATTGGCGCCGCGGGCTGTACGGTTGCCGTGGGAGTATAGTAGTACGGTCCTGGCTGAAACGGCTCATAGCCTGCGGCCACTAACAGCCTCGTCATCGGCGTCGCATTGTTGCCGATTAGCGCCGCCGCCGTCACGTACACGAGGAAGCACGCGCTGGCTAACAGGAACCCTCCGGCCGCGAGGCGAGCCTTGGAACTGCCGACGAACGTCACTAACCCTGCAAAGACAATCGCCAGCAGCGAGATCGCCCAGAGAATGTCGGCATAAACCCATGACGGCTGGCTGAACGCCGCGGCGGCTACTGCCACGTAGACGGCAGCCGCGAGAATCCATTTCAGAGAGAAGCGCATGGCTGGGCCTCCTTGAGAGAAGAGGGAGCGAGCAGCTTACCGCGCTGGACCGGCAGTGCAATGTAGCGACTGCCGCGAACTGCCAAGTGCGTGGACCTCCGTAAGAGTTCTTGGCTACTCTTATCTTAATGGTTTACATTGTTGGCTGCTGATCCCAGGCTCGTAGCAGGAGGCGTACTATGAACGTAGGCCGCGGTATTGTCCTGTCGTTTCTGTCGGTGATGGCCGGTTGCTCGCCTCCCGGCACGCCAGCGGCGACGGCGCCTGCAGCGACTGCCGCCCAAACTCCAGAAGACGCAAAGCCGGCCGAGGGCGAGAAGGCGGCTCGGCCGAAACTTTATGACCCGTCTGCCGACGGCTTCGAGCAGATTGACGAGGCCCTCGCCAAGGCCAAGCGGGAAGACAAGCGGGTGCTCCTGCAGTTTGGCGCCGAGTGGTGCGGCTGGTGCCACCTGCTTCACAGGCTTTTCGAGAGCGACGCGCAGATCGCCAAGAAGCTAGAGACCGACTACGTCGTCGTCCTCGTCGACGTCGACGGGGGTCACAATAAAAAGGTGAATGAGAAGTACGGCAATCCGATGCAGCACGGCCTGCCGGTGCTTGTAGTGCTTGACGCCGACGGCGCGCACGTCGCAACGCAAGACACCGCCGAGCTCGAGGAGGGCGATCACCACGATCCGGAGAAGGTGATGGCATTTCTGGAGAAGTGGTCGCCGAAGGGCGCCTAGGGCCTAACTTGCGGCGGTTCACCCTTTTGTCGCCTCGGCGGCAAGGCCCTATTTTCTTGCGCGCGTCGGCTCGGCGGTTTCCGGGTCGATCTCTACGTCGAAGGGCCCGTCTTGCTCTTGAGCCGATAGCAGGATCCGCACGTCCCGCGGCTCGCGCAAGCGGACAACTGATGCCGCCAGGTCGCGGGTTCGCCGGTAGTAACTCGCCTTTTCAGCCGAGGTGAACAGCAGCAGCCGCCGGCTCTTGGCGCTTCCGCCGTAGACCGTCTTCGCAGTGTAGGCGTCCGCCAGTGCGTAGAGGGGAAATTGCAGTTCGGCCGGCATTGCCGGTTCTTTATCGGCAATCAGGGTGCGCCGCGCTTGACGTTTGCGGGAGCCCGCGGCGACGGCGCTGGGGTGTTTCCATTATTTGCCGAGCCGTCGATAGGCTTTCCACCGATTGTGCCGGCTATTGGGCTGTGGTCCAACGGCTCAAGCGCAACCTGCCAGTCCACGCTGGCCGCTGGCTGGTCCGATCAAGGCTTAGCGAAGCTCGACGGGCGACTGCGCCTGCGCATTATCGGAACGAAGAATTCGCCGAAGCTTTTCCTCGATCCATTGCCCGCTTTTCGGAAACTCTCCGTACGTCTTGATGTCTTCAAGAAGCGCGTCCTCGGGATCGACGCCTGCCGTTTGCAGGATGGCGTAATCCTGCAGCGACTCGGCGAAGACTTCCCAGCGGATCGAATCGATCGGTCCGTCCGGGCCGGGGTAGATCATGAACGGATCGCCGTAGGGGATGCCTGGCCACGCGTCGGCCGAGGAGTCGGTGAATGGATCGATAATCCGCTCCTGTTCGATGGCATGCCAATAGTTGAAGCCCCAGTGGAGGAAGCCGCGGGCACGGAGCTTGTAGAACAACCAGCCGGACATGCGAATCTTCGGCAGCGGCGTGTCCATGAACCGGTTGAGCCACTTGCCGCTCGGCGAGCAGCAGTAGTAGACCCAGTGCGGGATGTCGGCTTCGATGTAGGCTTGGGCGGCGCTGACGATCGGAATGGGCGTGTCGGTCAGCCCCTGCTTGCCGTATTCGATGTCGCTCAGGGCGTCCATGACCTTCATCCAAGGGGCGAGGTCGCGAAGGATCGCGCGGGCTCGCTTGTAATTCTCGACATGCTGCCCGGCGCCCGGTTCGTCCGAGAGGTGGAAGTACGAATGGGCCAGCAGATCTTCGCGCTCGAGGAAGGCGTGAAATTCGGGCAGGAACTGCTCCAGGTAGTTGATGTAGGTGTCCGAGAAGGCGCCCGTATCCGGCGGCC
>DASVCM010000117.1:0-2653 GCA_036381635.1 Lacipirellula sp. | reverse complement strand
CGTCGAACAGGATATCAGCGTCTCGCCAGACGCCGTCGCGCAGGATGATGGCGTCGCCGGGCTGGGCTACTTCAATCGCCCTGTGAGCCTCGTCCACCGTCGCAACGCGAAACTCTTTGGCATCCCCACGGTAAGTTGCTGCACACGCCAGTAAGGCTGCAAGAAACAAGCTTCGCGCCAGCGGAACACTCATCGGCCGTTCATTCTTCAGGAAGTGCAAACACCAGCGTCGACCAGTCGCGCCGCGGCTCGCTGCGCGGCCCCTCGCGCAGCACTTGGCGAAACAGCGGCTCGTCGTACCGCGCCGCCGCCATCCGCATTAGCTGCACGGCCTGCGGATTGAGCGCGTACGTGCGCACCTCCTCGTAAGGCCAGCTCTGCTGGTCAAGCACATGCGGCGCCGCGAACAGCAGCGCCTGCCGCATCGACCCGCGGCCATCGGCCGAATGATTCCACAGATCGATCCCCTGCGGCTCGCCCATGCAGGCCAGATAGGCGAACGCGGCCAGATTGAAAATGGAATAGTGCAGCGACCGCGTCCGTTCCAATTCCTCGGGCTGCGACCCGTCGGCCTCAATCGCAGCCGCGAGCCGCGTGCTGCGCGCCTCCTCGATCAACTCCCGCGCCGTCGGCTCGTCATGCAAGTGCAGCGCCATCCGCGCAACCTGCGCCGCATACCACGTGCCGTGGTTATTGTCCGCCCGCCGCTCGTCGCGACCATGCTCGCTGGTCAGCAACCACTCGTAATACTCCGCGAACCAACGATCGAGCGCGGCAACGTCCGCATCCTGCAACGCCCCAGTCTGCGTGAGCAGCACGATCGAATCGAGCAGCTCGACAAACCCCCGCGTATCGATCAGCCCTGAGCCGCGCCCTTCGGTGACGCCCACAACGGCTTGCGCGTACCGCAGGTGCGGGTTCATCCGCGTCGCCGGGTCGATCAACCACGTCACGAGCAGCCGGCGGGCATGCGCGCCGTACGCTTTGTCGCCGAACAGATAGTTCGCCAGCGCCAACGATTCGACATCTTCGATCATCGTCTTCAGCCGGTCGCGGTCCCCCTTGGCCCGCTGCGCGTGATTCGTGTAACCGTCGCGGCGAATGAACGGCTTGCCGTTCGGCTTGCTCGGGTCGGGCCACCAGTACACCGCGTAGCTGATGTAGTCGTGCTTGTCGCCGCTGGGCGGCGGCTGTTGCTTATCGATTACCGACCGCGGCTCGCGCTCGAGCGCGCCGGCCGCTTCGGCCTTCAAAAGCTCGATCGCCCGCTCCACCTCCTCACCAGCACTTCCCGCCTCAAGCGCCCGCTTCACCTCCGCCAGGCGCCGCCCCTCCCAGTAGAAAGTCGCCGGCGCCTCATCGCCGCGCGCATGCGGCATGGTGCACAATAATGCCGTCATTAGAAGCGACGATCGAACCAGCCAAGCGGAGCAAGCCAGCTTCATAGGACCCCTAGCGCGAAGCGCCGCTAACGCCGTCGCTATAACGTGCTTTCGTAGCCCACCGCCGCCGGCGGCAGCGCCCGGCGGATTTCATTCACCCGATAGCCGAACCCGGGACCGCGAATGCTCGACAGATCGAGCCGCCCCTCGCGCCGCTGGAACAACCCCGGATGCACCTCCGCCTCCGGCGCCGAAGCGTCGGGATAGAACTGCATCGCGTTCGACTCCACGCCGTGCATCGTCCCCGCGTACGCCGCCAGCAGCACGTGCGGAATCTGCGCGAGCATCGGATTGGTCAGATCCTGCACCATCAAGTGCATGCCGTGCGCCTTCGCCCAGCAGAGCGAAAGCAGCGCCCCGGTCTGCGTCTTGCACGTCTTCAGCGCCACGCCGTTCCACCCCAGCGATCGCCCCAGCATCACATGCCGCCAACTGTCGGCGCTCTCATCCATCAACAGCGGCTTGCGAGCCGCCAGCCGGCTCACGTCGATCGGATGCGCCTCCAAGTCGTAAGGAAACGGCTGCTCGACATACAGAATCGAATCGTAAATCGCCGGCTCCTCGCGCACCAAGCGGTCGAGAATCCCCAGGACGTATGCCGGCCGCTGGACCGTGCAGTTGAAATCCGTCGTCAGATGTTCAACGCCCTGCTGACGAGCAATCCGGCCAACGCGAACCACGCGGTCGTAATCCCACGCCGCATTGTCGCCGCGGAGCTTGATCTTCAGGCACCGCAGCCCGTCGCGGGCGATCCATCCACTCAAGTCCTTCGGATGGCTATCTCGCGGCGCCTCGCGGCTAACCTCCTCACTCGTCAGCGGATCAACGCCGCCGACCAAATGCCACACCGGCAGCGTCTCGTCGCGCGGGGCCAGATAATCAGCCGGGTACTTGCCACGAAAATCCACGCCGGCCTCAGCGCTCGGCTCCAGAAACTCCGCCAGGTCCGCGCTCATGAACTCCGGACCGTACGTCTCATACACCGGCAGGCCATGCAAATTGCCATAGGCGTCATGCAGCGCAATGTCGAACGGCGAACAGCAAACCAAGGCCGCCAAGAGCGGAAGCTCCGACCCGCACAGCCGCCGGTTGAAGCTATCTCGTAGCGCCGGAAGCTCGACCTCCAAAAATCGATGGCCCACCTGCAGCGGGTGGCCATACTGCTCGAAGCTCGTCCAAGCCGCCGCGAGCTGGCGGCAGAACTGCTGCAT
>DASVCM010000116.1:0-5661 GCA_036381635.1 Lacipirellula sp. | reverse complement strand
GACTCGCCCCCCCATTCTTTTTGCTGGCCGCGTCAGTGGTGGTCCCAGTGACCCTCGTGATGCCAATCCCAGTGGCCTGGCACGTAGTCGTAATGGTCGTAGTGCGGCACGAAGTGGCCCGGGTGGTAATCCCAGTGGCTTGTGTCGTGCCAGTAGTGGCTTCCATGGTGACCATGGAAGCCGCCGTAGTAGCCGCCGCGGAAGCCGCTGGAATGACGTCCAAAGTAGATCTGCGGGCCCTGGTAGAAGCCACGGTGGTAACTGTAGTGCCCATGTCCGCGACCGTAAACGCCGCCGACGATCCCATGCTCCGCTTCGGCTGTTCCGGCCCCGACAGCTAAGAGTGCGACGGCCGCGATCCCCAATGCACTAAGTCTCATCTGAGCGTCCCCGTACATTCCTTGGAGATTGTGGCGCAGGCGTGATGCCGTTTTGGGGATCACTGCTTACGGCGTGCCGCGGCGCTACGGCGCGGACGTGGTTCGCGTTTTCTCCGGGAAATCTGCAGGTCGAGCGGCGTGACGCGAACGAACTAAACCGCCGAATGCGCCCATGAAATGGAGGCGCTTGTCATCGCTTTGATACTAACCTTGGGCACGGTAGCCGGCTGAAGCGGCCGAAACAGGTGGCGGGTTAATGGCCAGCAAGGGCGAGGCCTGCTGTCTCGGCCCCCTGGACAACGCATCGCCTGATTCTCGCAACCCTGTAGCTGCACAAAGCTTACGCTGAAGTCCGATTTTGCGCCTGGCGTCAATTCGCCGCGGCACGACTTGTGCTTTCCCAGAAAAGAATTCGCCCAGCTTAACCCTGGGGCAGCATTTACGGGACACCATTCTTTACTTGGGAGAACAGGCCATGAAACGAGACTTCTTGTGGACAACGGCGGCGCTGGCAGCCGCGTTGTGGATCAGCGGGCCAAACGTCCGCGCAACGGCGCAGAGCGTCGAGGGCGCCGCCGATACGGCGACGGAGGCCGCAGCGGATACGGGCTCGACTGCGGGCTCGGCCAGCTCGACGACTGACGCCGCCGGTTCGGCAGACGCTTCGTCAGCAACAAGTTCGAGCACCGACGCCGCGAGTTCGACGGGCGCTTCGACCAGCGCGACCACTGGCGACACGGCAAGCTCGGCGACCAATGACGCCTCGGCGTCGACCGACGCCGCGGCTTCGACCACTGGGCAATCCGACGCGCAATCGAGTTCGCAACTGGATGCTTCGTCGCAGCCAAGCACGAGCGGCGCCGCGTCGCAAGGCGCTTCGGTGGATGCATCGGCGAACGTTCCGGCGACGACGGACCAGTCTAACGTACAAGCCGGCGCTTCGGCTGACCTGAATGCCGACGCCAACTTGCAGACGGATGCGACTGCGGATCAGCCGCAAGTCCAGAATCAGATTCAAGGGTCGGCTTCGACAGACGCCGCAGCCGCGACCGACATTGATGCGAACCTTCAACGCGACGCCGACCTCCGGGCTGGCGCGCAGCTCAACACGCAGCAGAATCTGCAGCGTGGATTGGAGTTTGGCCAGGCGACCGACCGCGGTCTGGCGATCAGCTCGATTGCCCAAGACCATTTCTTCTACGACAGCGGATTGCGTCGGGGCGACGTCCTCGTGTCGTACGCCGGCCATCCGATTCACAGTCATGCCGACTTCAACCGTTGGGTGACGTATCAGCCGGGCCAGCGCGTTCCCGTGGTCGTCCTGCGCGACGGCCGCCCGCAGACGATTTACGTCGTCTACGAGCAGCAGCAGGGGATTCAGCACCAGGCCGGCTACGCTCCCAGCTCGGGCGCGTATCTTGGCGTGACGTTCGATTCCCAGAACCCCCAGCAGGCGGTCATCCGTTCCGTCGCGCCGGGCAGCCCGGCTGAGCAGGCGGGCGTTCAACCTGGCGATGTAATCGTGGCCATCAACGGCAATCGCGTCGGCGGCTCGCAAGACGTCATCCGCATCGTGCAGTCGATGCAGCCGGGTCAGGCGATTGATCTGGCCATTGCACGGCAGGTGGTGCTGGGCCAGAAGCCGGGCGTTGCTCAGGCTGGCTACGCGCCGAACGTTCGGATCCAAGGCTCCGCCGCGACCCAAGTCGCGCCGGCCACGCCGCCGGTTCCGGCGCCGACCGCTGAAGCAGCGACGGTTGAAGGCGGCGCCTACGTCGGTTCGACCGGCGCCGTGGATAACGACGTGATCGTTCCTGGCTCCGGCCGGTACGACAACACGCCGGCCCGCGCAGGCGACACCGATCGCGACGGACGGCTGCTCGACGCCGATGGCCGCGTCGGCCCCGCCGAGGGCCGCGCGATTCTGCCGCGCCGGCGGAACTGAACGATTGATGTTGTGTTGATTAGCGACAGGCTGCTTAGCCCGTCGCTGTGAGATTCGATAACGGAAGGGTCCGGCCCAGCGGCCGGGCCCTTCTTTTTTTTGCACTTCACCGCACCCGGCGCATGGTTTGCCGCGCACGTGCGACCAGTTGCGACGCAGCATTGGCCGCGGTCCATCTCGGGGTCATGGACTTGGGGCATGCTTGCGCGCGGATGGAGTCTTCGCCATCTTGGCGCCCCGGAGAGAAGGAGAGTTCTATGAGTACGTGCTTTGCGCGATGCCTTGCGGTTGGCTTCGCCGCCATGCTAGCTGCTGCCGTGCCGGCGCTGGCCCAGTCCGGTTCGGACGATCAAAACCGGTCGAATGATGCGCAGGCTGAGAACCAGACGACCAATGACCGGCAGCAATCGAACTACGAACAATACGACTCCCAGCAATCGAACCAGAACTGGCGGGAGAACCAGGACCAGAACGCCCAGTCTCGGCAAGGCGGGCAAGATGAACAGGGCGAGTTCTTCAGCCGCGACCAGCGCCAGGATCGCCGCACCGACAGGCGAGATGACCGCCAGGGCCGTCGCGAGGATGAAGGCCGCTTCGGCAGCCGCGATCGGCAGCCGGCGATCGGCGTGACGGTCGTTGAACGCGGCGGCATGGGCGTCCGGGTGATGGGCGTTGTCCCCGACAGCCCGGCCGACCAGGCGGGCATCGAGCCTGGCGATACCATTCTCGAAGTCGAGGGTCGCCGGGTAAGCTCAGCGCAGCAGCTCGTGTCGCTCATCCAGCAGCAGGAGGCCGGCAATACGGCCGAGTTTGCTGTGATCCGCGAGGGCCGCGAGTATCAGGTGCCAGTACGGCTGGCGACGCGCGAGGAGGCGTTGCCCGCGCGGCTCCGCCGGCAGGACGGCTCGCAGGACCAGGACCGGCAGTTCGGCCAGTCCGACCAGTCGGGGCAAGACCAGCAGCGTTGGCAGCAGGGTCAGGCTGATCAGCAGTTCGGCCGCGACCAGTATCAACAGCAGTATGGCCAGCAGCAGTATCGCGGCGATCAGTACGGCCAGCAGCAAGGCCAGTGGGACCAGGGTCGGCAGTTCGAGAGCCGCAACCAGTTCCAGCAAGGGCAGGGCTTTGGCCCGCCGCAAGCGCCGCGGCCCTATACCAGCGCCACGCAGCAGTACGATAGCCGCACGCGGCAGGCGTCGTACGGCGAGCAGGGTGGTCAGCAGCAATGGAGCCAGGGCGACCAGCAGCGCGACCGCCAGCTTGGCGAGCGCCTGACCCAGCGGTTGTCGCAGTTTGAGCAGCGGCTAGAGCGCATCGCCCAGCGGCTCGAGCAGATCGAGCAGAGCGGCGGCCTCCGCTTCCAGGCCGGCACGGCGTCCGACCAAACCCAGACTTCGCCGGGTCAGCAAACGCGGTCCGACGAGGACCATGATTCGGAAGACGACGACGATCACGGCGAGAACCAGTGAGGATTCGCGCGAAGCATCGTGGAGATACATGATTCGGGGAGGGATCGAGCGATCCCTCCCCGAACTTTTTGCCACTCTACGTCCGAGCGGGACGACGGGCTCGCCGCTTTGAACGGTCGCCGGCCTTGATTTGGGGCTTGGCCTCCGGCTGATCGTCCAAAAGTGCGCGGAGCTCGGCGACGACTTGCGGTTGCTCGGCGGCCAGGTTTTTTGTCTCCAGGGGATCGGCCTGGTAGTCGTAAAGTTCGAGTTCAGCCGTATCGTCGGCGGCGGCTGGGTTCTTCCATTCCACCAGCCGGTAGCGATCGGTGCGAATCGCCCGGCCGAGCCGCGGGCCGCGTGGGTAGACGTGCGAAACGTGCGATTTGGCGTTTTCCTCCGAGCCGCGAAGCGCCGCGACGAAGCTGACGCCGTCGACGTTTTCAGGCGCCGCGACGTCGGCGAGTTCGCAGATCGTCGGGTAGACGTCGATGGACTCAACAAGCGAGGCGCTCGCCGCGCCGGCGCTTGCAATGCCGGGCGCGGCGACGATGATCGGGATCCTGGCCGCCTGCTCGTAGTTGGTGTGCTTGCACCACATGCCGTGATCGCCCAGGTGCCAGCCATGGTCGCCCCAGAGGACGACGATCGTGTTCTCGGCAAGGCCACTCGCCTCCAGAGCGTCGAGCACCTTGCCGACCTGCGCATCCATGAAGCTCGTTGCAGCGTAATAGCCGTGGATGAGCGTGCGCTGCAGATCGTCCGGCACGGCGCCGTCGTTCGGCATGCCGCGGTACTGTCGCAGCTCGCCCCAATTGGTCGGCGCGTAGGATGGCGCGCCCTCCGGCGGAGTTTGCCGGTCGGCTAGTTCGAATGACGCAGGGTCGTGCATGTCCCAATACTTCTTGGGAGCACAGAACGGCAGATGGGGCTTCACGAAGCCAACGGCCATGAAAAACGGTTCGTCGGGATTGTTTGCGGCTGCTTCGAGCCGTCGCACCGCCTCGGCGGCGAGCGCGCCGTCGGGATAAGCATCATCCGGCACATCGGCCGCTTCGTAGGCGACGCCCTTTGGCAGGTTTGCAGCGCGTCCCTCCGGGACGTTCGAGAACCGCGCCTCCTCGCGGGTCAGCCCATTTGGAGCGCGGCTCTCCGTGAGTGCATAGGCGACGACGTTGGCCCGCCAATGCGGCACGCTCCACGAGGCCGGGTCTTCGCGGTTGCCGTGACCCACGTGAAAGATCTTCCCGAGGCCTTCCGTACGATAACCGTTGTTCTTGAAATGCTGCGGCAGGGTCACCGCGTTCGGCGTTGCGCGGCGGAAGTTCGTGCCCAGGTCATAGATGCCGACCGTCTGCGGACGCAGCCCGGTAAGGAGTGCGTTTCGCGAGGGCGCGCAGACGGCCTGGTTGCAGTAGGCGCGGTCGAAGCGCATGCCGCGCGCGGCGAGGTCATCGATGTTTGGCGTCTTGGCAAGCTCGTCGCCATAGCAACCGAGGAGCGGCTTGAGGTCGTCAACGCAGATCAGCAATACATTCGGCCGATCGGCGGCGCACGCAACCGAACAGAAAGTACAAAGCAGCAAGCAGAGAGCAGTTTTCATGTCGGTGATTCGAGGAAGGACAACGGGCGAATTCGTCATTTGCGTCGCCAACTGTTGTTGACGACAGAACCCAGAGAACGCAACTCCTTGAAGCAGCCAGAGAAGGTTGCGAAGGCGATCCGAGTACGGTCGCGAGGACTTAAAGGACGTCCCCCGGGAGCATCAACTTTTTAACTTCGCGTCGAGCGTGATCTCGGCGGCGGCAAGGACCTTGGAGACCGGGCAGTTCTTCTTCGCATCTTCGGCAAACTTCTGGAACTTGGCGTCGTCGATCCCCGGAACCGT
>DASVCM010000115.1:0-2731 GCA_036381635.1 Lacipirellula sp. | reverse complement strand
AACAACGCGCGGAAGACGGCCGTCGCCCAGGTTGCCGATGCGCAGCGACAGGTTTCCGATTCGCAGAGCGCGCAAGCGAAGCTGCAGGCCGAAGCCAACAGCTACAAGACATGGATTGGCTTCGACGAAGGCGCCCTGTTTGAGACGCTGCAGCCGCAATATGAGGAAGACGCCAAGCGTTATAAGGCGGGCGAGGATGCGGCGTTCGCCTACCGCACGGCGCTGGAAAATGTTGCCGAAGAGAACCGCGCCACGGCCCGCAACGAGGCGGCCGCCAAGCAGCGCGTGAAGGAGCTGTCCGAAGCGCTGGCTACCGTCGAAGCCCAGAAGGAAGCCCAGATCAAAGAGCATCAAGCGGCGCTGAAGAAGGCGACCGACGACCTGGCGGCGCAGAAGCAGCAGTTCGAGGAGCGCTACGCGGCGCTGAACGCCGAGAAGGAAGAGATCGCCCAACAGATCGAAGCGGATCGAGCCGCCCATGAAGAGGCGATGTCGAAGATCAACGTCGAGAAATCGGCCATGCAGAACAACATGGCGAAGCTGGAGCGGTCGATCGACAAGCTCCGCGAGGGGGTGCCGAATCCGGATCAGTTCGCCCAGCCGGCGGACGGCCGCGTGTCGCTGGTGAACCAGCGGCACGGCAAGGTGTGGATCGATCTGGGGTCGGCCGACGGGCTGCGGCCGCAGGTCACCTTCAGCGTCGTGGCGAACAACATTGCCGACGCCGAGGCCGCGGCGCAGAAGGGAACGATCGAGGTGACGCGGATCCTCGACGATCACATGGCCGAGGCGACGATCACCTCGGACGATCCGAAGAACCCGCTGATGCCGGGCGACCGGATTTACAGCCAGGTGTGGGACCGCGGCCGGCAGGTGAGCTTCGGCATCGCGGGCGAGATCGATTTGGACAAGGACCGTAAGAGCGACCTCGAGCAATTGAAGAACATCATCGCGGCGAACAACGGCCGGGTCGTCGCGGCGCCGGATGAGACGGGTAAGCTTCCGGAGGGCGCCGAGCTGCAGGTGGATACGCGGTATCTAGTGCTCGGCGAGTATCCGACCGGGACCCTGGCCAAGGACCAGGCGTTGCGCGATAGCTGGGACGCGCTCAGCAATCAGGCGGAAGAACTGGGCGTTGAGACCATTCCGCTGGAGGAGTTTGTCAAGCTGATGGGATGGCAGCTCAGCAATCGCTCGATCGCCATGGGCGCCGGGGCGCGAGCCTCCGACTTCCCACCGCGGGCCCATGAGCAGGAACTGCCCCGCAAGCGGGTGCAGCCGGCGGGGACGTTCAAGAAGCGGCTGCCGGGAATTAGCTTCTAACTCGCCTGGCGATCTGAACCGCATTACAGCCCCGGGCTTCGCCCGAGGGTTTGGCGCCACGCGGGACTACGTCTGTCCTGATGGAGAGCGATCCTCGGCCAGAGGCCGGGGCTTCCATTCTTTGTTTAGCTAGGCGGCGCCACAGACGGCGTCGATGCTTTCTTTCAGCACGCGGGCGAGCAGTTCTAGCTCGCTATCGCTGATCGCCAGCGGCGGCATCACGACGATCACGTCGCCCAAAGGCCGCAGCCAGACGCCTTGGCTGGTCGTGCGCTTGCAGACGTGATAGCCGCGGCGCTCCGCAGCCGGGAATAGCTCGCCGGTATCTCGATTGGCGACAAGCTCGATGCCGGCGAGGACGCCGAACTGGCGGATGTCGCCGACGTTTGAATGCGCGGCGAGCGGCTGAAGGGCTCGGCTTAAGGCCTCCGCCTTCCGCGGAATGGCGTCGTCGAGCAGCCGTTCTTCGTCGAACAGATCCATCGACGCGTTGGCCGCGGCCGCGGCAAGCGGATTCCCGCCAAAGGTGTGGCCGTGGTGGAACGTGCGGCCGCTGGCGTACTCGCCAAGGAAGGCGTCATAGATCTCAGGCGTGGCGATGGTCGCGGCCAGCGGCAGGTAGCCGGCGGTGAGGCTTTTGCCCAGACAGAGCAGATCGGGCGTGACGTTTTCGTGTTCGCAGGCGAACGTCCGCCCCGTGCGGCCGAAGCCGGTGACGATCTCGTCGGCGATTAGCAGGACGTTGAACTTGCGCGTGAGCTCGCGGACGCCGCGCAGATAGCCGGGCGGCTGCATGATCATGCCGGCGGCGCCCTGGACAAGCGGCTCGATCACCAGAGCGGCAATTTCTTCGTGCCGCTGGGCGAGCACGGATTCCACTTCGGCGAGCAATTGCTCGGCGTCGCCGCGACGGCGGTCGGGAGGCGGCAGGCGGACGACATCGAACAACAGCGGCTTATAGAGCGCGTGGAATCGTTCGATCCCGCCGACGGCCGTGCTGCCCAAAGTGTCGCCGTGATAAGCGCTCGAGAACGCGACATACTTTTGCTTCTTTGGTTGCGGCTCACGGCACTGCTGCCAGTACTGGAAAGCGATCTTGAGCGCCGCCTCGACGGCGCACGCGCCGTCGCTGGCGTAGAAGACGTGGTTCAAATCGCCGGGCGCGAGGTTGGCCAACCGGCGGGCTAGCTCGATCGCCGGCGGGTGGCTCATGCCGAGCGTCGTGGCGTGGGCCACTTTTCCTAGTTGCTCGACGATCGCCGCCTCAATCCTCGGATGGCGATGGCCGTGCAGATTGCACCACAGACTGCTCACGCCGTCCAGGTAGCGGCGGCCGTGTACGTCGACCAGCCAGCACCCTTCGGCCCGCTCGATGATGAGCGGGTCGTACTCGGACATCTGGGTGAAC
>DASVCM010000114.1:0-2752 GCA_036381635.1 Lacipirellula sp. | reverse complement strand
TCGCCGGCGTCCTTCTGGGGAGTTGGGCGATCGACTCGGCGAACAGCTCTCCGACCGGTATTGCCATTGACCCCGCCAACGTCAGCCACATCTGGATTGTGGACAGCGGCGCCGATCGCGTGTACCGGTACGACGCTGCCGCGACGCGGACTTCCGGCAGTCAGCCGGCCGCGGCGAGCTTCGCACTCGCGCCGGGAAACGCCAACCCGCAAGGCATAGCCGATCCGCCGGCAGCGCCCCTGATGAACGACATACTCGCCACTGCCGACGCGTCGCTTGAAACGCACCGTCCCTTTGGCGGCGGGTTACCTTGGACAGTTGGTCTTCCGGCACTCACGCAAGGAACCATACTTCGGCGCGACTTCGGGATCGCGAGTGACGCACGCGCGATGCTGAAAGGCGATCTCGCCGGCGAAGCAGCGCCGCCTCAAAGGTCCAGCGGCAGCCATGCGCGAGAACTGGCCTTTCAGTCGTTCGAACGGCTAGCAAGCCGTCGGTCGACGATGCAAGATCTGACGCCAGCAGCGGCTTACCCGCACCTCAGCCCTGAAGATGAGCGATTGTTTGCTGTCGCTGACATCGCCCTGGAGTCGGTCCTAGACGCCGCGTTCACCGAAGACCAACTGCGTCGATGAGCCGACTCGCCAACGGTAGGCGAGCTAGAACAGCGGAGGCCGCCCCGTCTGCCGTCGCCAATTCGAGAGGTGCCCCAGGTGGGCTGCCTCGTGCGTGCTGATCAGGTGAGCCAGCAAGTCGCCAGCCGTCGGTAGCGTTTCCACAAGGAACGGCAGCGCGGTAAGCGGATTTGGCGCACGCAACTGCTCCTCGGACGTACGCGGCAGCGCGGCGACGACCGCCTCATGTCCGCGACGCAACGCGGCGAGCAGCTCTGCCTTCGCCGGGTAGGCGTCGCGACTGGTCGGCGGCTTCGTCCCGGGGCCGAACGCCTCGTGCCACGCCGTCGGCATCTGCTTCGGCCGCCCCAAAAGCTGCAGCGCGTAATCGGTCGAGATGGCCAGGTGCGCCAGAATCCACCCGGGCGTATTCACCCCCGGCGTCGGCTGATGCGCCAGCTCATCGTCAGAGACGTCGGCCACGAGACGCTCGCACGAGGCAAGCGTGAATGAGTATAACGTGAGAAATTCCGGCGAAACTGGCATATTGCTGGGCGCTTCCATCTTGAGCGTTCGAATACCTGGGTATAGTTATAGTCCGCTGATAGGTAATTCCAAAGGACGCTGCTGCTACTCCGTTTGTCTCCGTTTTGTACTTCTCCTTTCGGGAAAATCATTGTGGCTCGCAAGACACCCAAGAAGTCGGCGAAGGTCGCCCAGACAGCGACCCCAAAACGGCAGAGCAGCAAGGCGGCGAAGCCGCATAAGACGTCTGCGAAGTCGCCACCTAGCGCCGTGGCAACTCCGAAGCTCCTCTCGGGCGGCAACCCGCAGATCGCCAAAGCCTATGGCGACGTCCCGGTGCAGGCCTACATCGCGGCCATGCCAGGCTGGAAACAGGGTCTCGGCCGCCGCCTCGACGCGATCATCGAGCGGGCCGTCCCCGGCGTGCGCAAGGCGGTCAAATGGAACTCGCCCTTCTACGGCATCGAAGACGATGTCTGGTTCCTCAACTTCCACTGCTTCACGAAGTACGTGAAGGTAGCCTTCTTCCGCGGCGCGTCGCTGCGCCCAATTCCTCCCGGCAAGTCCAAGCACCCGGAGGTGCGCTACCTCGACATCCACGAGGACGATCACTTCGACGAAGCCCAATTCACCACATGGGTGAAGCAAGCCGCTAACCTGCCGGGCGAACGCATGTGAGCGGCAGTATCGCCTGGCGACACACTCGTCATGAGGCAAGCAGATACCGCATTTCGAATGCGGCGCCAGCTATGAAGAAGACCGGTGACAACTCGACCAACGATTGGCGCGGCAAGACGCTCGCTCGCATTCGAAAGCTCATCCGCGAGGCCGATCCCGACGTGGTCGAGGAGGTGAAATGGCGCAAACCCTCCAATCCGGCGGGCGTTCCGGTTTGGTCGCACGCCGGAACCATTTGCACCGGCGAAACCTACAAGGACAAGGTCAAGCTGACCTTCGCCAAGGGCGCCACGCTTGCCGACCCTGCCGGCCTGTTCAACGCGAGCCTCGATGGCAACGCGAGGCGCGCCATCGACATCTACGAAGGCGATAAGATCGACGAGAAGGCTCTCAAGGACCTCGTTCGTGCCGCCGTTGCGCTGAACAACTCACCGCCGTCGCGGAGAACCCCGACATCGAATAAGTAGCCCAAGTCGGGGTGACAGGATTCGAACCTGCGACCTCCTGCTCCCAAAGCAGGCGCTCTAGCCAAGCTGAGCTACACCCCGCACGAGACTTGCCGGCAACCCGAACTTGCCATCGTATCGGTTGGGCGCATCCAGAGCAACGCTTGCCAATTCCTGCCCCGCTGAAACGCCAAATCTCGGGCTGCTTTCCGAGTGAATCGCGGTAGAATGCTCCGGCCGCCTCCGGCGGCTGCTTACGGCGACATCCCGCTGCGGGTGCTAGTCTTTACCTCTCTTCAAGTACCGGAAGATTCGATGAGCGACGGCGCAAAGCGCCAGCCGAAGGCTGGCTTCATCCGCACCTTTGTCCTGCCGGCACTGTTGATCTTTCTGATCCCGGCAATCTCGCTGGCCTTCTTTCTCCACGCTGAGAACACGTTCGACGAGGACGCCCGCGAGGCGACGCTCCAGCAGATTCGCGCAGACGCC
>DASVCM010000113.1:0-8653 GCA_036381635.1 Lacipirellula sp. | reverse complement strand
CTCTATACGCAGCAATTGCCGCGCCAGTGCGATTTCTCACGCCCATCATTCAAACCTGTCGGTACAGACCGCCAGGGCCTCTCTTGTCTCGCGTATTGCCCAACAATCACGTCACTTCGTGTTGACGCTGTCGCCAGCCGTTTACGGCTGATCCGCGAGTGCGCCTCCGGTTCGCCTCGCTCTAGCCCGCAGCGAAGCAGGACACTTGCCGCGTGCCATCGGTTCGTTGCCGGGGAGGCTATCAGGGCATGAGCTTTGCAAATTGGACAATCATGGAATGGAAAGATTCAGAGGCCGCGTCCGCCATGCTTCAGCAAATGCGCAACTCGGGTCCGACAGTTATCACCACCGCGGATCGCCGTCGGCTGGGGAGTCTGCTCACCGGCGACGACGCCTGTATGGAGCCGCGCGCCGCCAGCGACCTTGACGCACTGCTTGAGGATGCCGTTTACGTTGAACCTGCTGAGGCCCCCGATGATATTGTTACGTTGGATACTACGGTGGAACTGGTCGACGGCGCCTCGGGCGAGAGTCGATTCGTGACGCTGTCCAGTCCGGACGCGGCGGAGCTGTTCGACGATTCGGTCTCTGTTGTGAAGCCGCTGGGAATGGCACTGCTGGGCTCTTCCGTGGGCGACGTATTAGAATGGTACGACGGCGGCGATGAGGTCCAGATCCGTCGCATTATCTATCAACCAGAGCAGGCGCTCGCGGGTTCGCGTCCTTCTTCTCATGACTTTTAAGCACACGGCGATGTCGGAACCTGCGGCGACGCCCGGCGCGATCGCAACCGGCGAGATCGAAGATCGCAGCTTTCGCGCCGTGGCCAACTTCACCTACGACTGGGAAAGTTGGCACGATGCGGAAGGGCGAGTTCTCTGGATCAATGCGGCGGTTGAACGGATTACCGGGTATCGACCTGAAGAGTGTCTACAGATGGATGAGTACCCGCTTCCGATGGTGGACGCTGATGACCGTCGGCGGGTGGCAAGCGCTCTGGCAGACGCTCAAGGTCAGACGTCGGGCGAAGACGTCGAGTTCCGATGTGTTCAGAAGAGCGGAAAAGTGCGGTGGCTGTCACTCGCCTGGCAGCCCATGTACGACGAGGGCGCGTATCTGGGCTTTCGGACCAGCGTCCGCGACGTGACCGACAGGCATAAGTTGCGCGAGCAGCTTCGACTTCATGTTGAACACCTCGAACAGCTTGTCCAAGAGCGCACCGCGAGGCTGCGGCAGTTGGAGGAGAAGCAGCGGCAGATGGAGAAGCTCGCCGCGCTAGGTCAATTGGCGGCGGGCGTCGCCCATGAGATTAACAATCCGCTCGCCGGGATTCGCAACGCGTTCCAACTCATCAGAGCCGAAGTTCCGCCGGACAATGAGCACTTCGAGCTGTTTGATCTGGTCGATCGCGAGATTGAGCGGATCGGCGGGATCATCCTCCAGATGTATCAGCTCTATCGACCGAATCCGCAAAAAGCGTCGACGTTCCGTATGGCACAAACCATTCGAGAAGTGATCTATCTGCTGCAGGCGGCCATGAAGAAGAGGAACGTGCATCTCGAATTCGAATCGGCGGAGGATGGAGTGTCTGTGACGCTTCCGGAAGGAGAGGTGAAGCAGATTCTTTACAATTTGATACGAAACGCGATTCAGGCGTCGCCCGACCACGGGACGGTGCAGATTCAGCTTAGCGCCCGCGGCGACTTCATCGAGGTTAGCGTACGAGATAACGGTCCTGGCATCTCGAAAGAGATGCTGCCGCGCATTTTCGAACCCTTCTTTACGACAAAGCATGGCCGAGGCGAGGCGAACATGGGCCTGGGGCTTTCCGTCTCGCAAAGTCTGGTCGAGGCGATGGGGGGACGCATCGAGGTCAGCAGCATTCCGTCAAAGGGCAGCGTGTTTACAGCGGTTCTTCCCGTGCGGGCGGTCGCCGAGGAGGAGAATTCCGATGAGTGAATTGAATCCTGCCCGGATCCTGATCGCGGACGATGAGCCGCTATTTCTGCGGACTACCGCGGCACTGCTGCAGAAGGCCGGCTATCAATGCCTGACTGCCGAAGATGGCGCAGCCGCTAAGGACATCCTCGCTCGAGAGCGGGTGGATCTGGTGCTGTCGGACTTGAACATGCCGGGCAATCTCAAACTTGAACTGCTCCAGCAAGGCCGCAGCCAATGGCCCGACGTGCCGGTGATTGTGGTGACTGGCGCTCCGTCGCTGCCCACGGCAATCGAAAGCCTGCGGCTCGGCATCGCCGATTACCTGCTGAAGCCGGTGAAATTTGAGGATCTCCTGTCGGCCGTCAGCCGGGCGCTAGCACATCGAGAGCGATCAAGCTCAGGAGCGGAGCGGACGCAGACGGTTTCGACGCCGTCGGCGCGATTTCCAGCGATCGTCGGCCAGAGTCCGGCAATGCAGGAACTGTTCGAAGTGCTCGAACGAGTGGTAGAAACCGACGCCAACGTCTTGCTTACAGGAGAGAGCGGCGTCGGCAAAGAAGTCGTCGCCCAATCGATTCATCAGCACAGTCGCCGTAATCAAGGGAGATTTCAAGTTGTCGATTGCACCGCCATTCCGGAAACCCTGTTCGAGTCCGTCTTGTTCGGCCACGCCAAAGGATCGTTCACCGGGGCGATCCGGGATCAGTCCGGTCTGCTCAGCCAAGCGGATGGCGGGACGGCGTTCTTCGACGAGATTGGCGAACTGCCGGCCGCCCTGCAGGCCAAGCTGCTACGAGTAATCCAGGAACAAACGTTTACGCCGGTCGGCAAGACGGAACCTGTCAAAGTCGATACGAGATTCATTTGCGCGACCAATCGGGATCTGGAAATGGAGGTCAATGCGGGCCGGTTTCGCCGGGACCTTTTTTACCGGCTGGCCGTGATCCATATCGATCTGCCGCCGCTACGCGAACGTGGGGACGATATCGTCCTGTTAGCCCGGCATTTCCTTGAGCACCTGGCGCCTGCCGGACGCGAGCACTTGGTGTTCAGTCCCGAGTCGTTGGAAGCGCTGAAAGCCTATTCCTGGCCAGGAAATATTCGCGAGCTACGAAACGCTGTCGAGCGCGGCGTCGCGATGGCCCGGGGTGAATCGATAATGCCGCGAGACCTGCCGGCCTCCGTGCAACGGCTCGTTTGTCAACGCAATGGCAGCTCCGCAGCGCCCTCCCCTGCAGGCGGTACGCTGGCGGAGACGGTCGGCGAAGCGGAACGCAATTATCTCGTTGGCATCCTCCGAGAGAACGCCGGCAACGTGGCTTCATCCGCCCGCCAAGCGGGCATGTCACGGCAGGGTCTTCATAAGTTGCTCAAGAAGCACAACGTAGACGCCGCGGATTACCGCACTTAACCTTGGGCGTCGCCAATCGGCGACGCCTGACAGCGCCGATTGTCGGTTGGAAGCCGTACCATGGCTGGACGCCCGCCCGGCTCTGCGGATGGTACGCGTGGAAAAGCTATTCTCTCATGGCCCGCTAATTGCATGCGGCGGAAGGTGGGCAGAAGATCTCATCGCAACCGGAACTAATTGTCATGAACAAGCCAACCATTGTCATCACGGAGGCGGACTTCGAGCGTCTCACGGCTCTTCTCGAATCGGAGTTTGCCAAGGTCATCAGTCCAGTCGAGTATCTCGACGATTTGCGGACGGAGCTAACAAAGGCGCGAATTATTCCGCCAAGTAAGACGCCGCGCAACGTGGTGACCATGAACTCAACCGTAACGTTGCTCGACCTGGAGACGGGAGAGCGAGAAACCTACGTCCTTGTCTATCCAGACCAGGCTGATATTGCCAACAACAGGCTTTCCATTTTGGCGCCGGTCGGCACGGCAATTCTGGGCCAGCGCGTGGGCGATAAGCTCGAGTGGCGCGTCCCGTCAGGATGGCGCCGGCTCAAGGTGCAAAAAGTCGTGTCGCAGCCGGAGCGTGAAGGCGTTCAAGAACTAGAGCCCGATTTGAGACTGCCGGCGTGGCTGCCCTATGCGTCGGCGCCCGACGAGGCGGCGTACCAGCATGAGGCGTGACGAACCGGCGTCCAGGCGACGGTACGCCAGTTGCGAAGGCCTCATACGAAGGAGGGCCTCATCATGGCAAATTCCTAAAGCATGACGGGAAAGGATGGCGGTCGTAAGCTCGCCGCGGATCATGGCCGCGCCAAGTCCAAGAGCGGCGGCGAGCCGAAGAAGAAGACGGAGTCCGGCGATGCAGGGCGAACAGGCTCTTCAAAAAAGCGCAAAAGCTAGATTTCAATGCGGATAGGTAACCGCGCGGATAGCCGTTAACGACATGCGGCGTGGGCGCCGATATATCACCTGCAAGTTCCCACAACTGCTTCGCGCCTTCGGGTCCTTACGAAGCGTGAGAAGCTAAGGGGTACGCGATCCAGCGCCGCAGGTCGGCTCGTGGAATAGGGCGTCGCCAACGCGGTTGGCGACGCCCTTTTTTTTGTGCGATTACGAGCGTGACTGGCTTGCGCAAATCGCCTGTCTCTCGTGCGCGAAGCCGCGGACTAGCTAAACTCCAATGCGTGGTGAGTAGCCGCCGATAACTTGAGCGCCGGATTTTCCGTTTGTTCGACCGCCGAGCCGCGCCGCCATTGCTGGCGCCGCTACGGGGCCGATAACGCGGTATGTTGCTCGAGCGGTCGGACCAGTAGACGGCGGAACTTATCTTACCTGTCCTGCAATCGGAGCTTTCGTCAATGATCGAATGTCCGGAGCGCGTTGAAGACTTCGCAGCCCTTCGCCATTTTGTGGCGGCCACGCTCGCCGGGCTGGAGAATCTGCGGGCAGATCAGTTTGAACTTTCGCAGCAGACGCTCTATCGCTCCGGCGAGCCTTGTGGGGTCTACTTCCGCCTGCAAGGGCCGCGAGCTCTATCCTTGAGCGCCATCTGGGAAGCCGAGCAGAACACCGTGTTCTTCTACGGCTCATGCGGTCGGCGGATGCGCCGCGCTCAGTTGGTCAGCCGTCTGCGCATCGACTCGTAAGGCGGCGGGTTTGCGTTAGAGCTCGCATGCGCGACCTTAGCGTAAAACGGATTTGCCGTTTCGCGAAGCTGAACGTGCAATTCGGTGTAGCAGCTTGCCGCATTCGATGAGGCTGACAGGGATCAGGGCGGCAATCAAAATTACCGGCCAGAGCCGAACCACATCTGGATCCAGGCCAAAGGTTTTCTGGCCGATGGGAGTCACTGCAATCAGCAACTGAATCATTGCGGACGCTGCAATGGCGCCGAGCAAATACTTATTGGTAAAAACGCCAATCTCGGGCATCGTAGCTTTAGGGCTCCGGCAACTTAACGCATAAAACAATTGCATGTAGGCCATGATGTTGAATGCGACGGATTGCGCCAAAGCCAATCGCTGCGGGTCAGCGCGGAGCACCCACCAGAACGCAATGGCCGTCGTGAACGCCATCAGCGTTCCATGAGCGATAATTTGCAGCCCATGCTCGATGGTGATGACCGGCTCGCTCTTGGGGCGGGGCGCTCGTTGCATAACGTCGCGTTCGGGCGGTTCCATGCCTAGTGCCAGGGCGGGAAGGCCGTCTGTTACGAGATTAATCCAGAGGATGTGCAAGGCGCCAAGCGGTACAGGCCACCCGAGCAGCGCTGCAATTAGCATGAGCAGGGCTTCGCTGGCGTTGCATGACAGCAAGTAGTGAACGAACTTCTGAATGTTGTCATAGATTCCGCGGCCTTCGCGGACGGCGCTGACGATCGAGGCGAAGTTGTCGTCGGTAAGCACCATATCCGCGGCTTCCTTGGTGACGTCGGATCCCGCAATGCCCATGGCGATGCCAATGTCGGCTGACTTGACCGCCGGCGCATCGTTGACGCCGTCGCCCGTCATCGCGACGACCTGGTGGTTACGCTTCCAGGCGGACACGACGCGCGACTTATGCTTGGCCGAGACGCGGGCGTACACGGCAACGCCGGGCGCGTCTCGAGTGAGCTGGTCGTCGGAGATATCATCCAGGGCCGCGCCCGTCAGAACCCGCTCGCCTTCGCCGGCGATGCCGATCTCTCTGGCGATGGCCATCGCCGTCTCGGGATGGTCGCCGGTGATCATGACGGGGCGAATGCCCGCGGCGACGCACTCGCCCACCGCCGCGATGACCTCTTGGCGCGGCGGATCAATCATGCCGACCAGACCGGCAAAGATAAGCTCCCTCTCCTCGGGAAGTTCGACATCCTGATCGTCCAGTTCGCGATAAGCCAAGGCCAGGACGCGCAGGGCCTCGGAGGCCATGGCTGAACCGACCTGGACGAGTTCCCGGCGGCGTGACTCGGAAATCGGGTTGATCGAGTTGCCATGGCGCTCGGCGATGCATTTTGGCAAGAGCACCTCCAGGGCGCCCTTGGTGTACATAATTGGCCGACCATGTGGGCCGCGGACTATGACCGACATGGCCTTTCTTTCCGAGTCAAACGGGATTTCCTGGATCCGCTCCTCGGCTTCTGCGGACGAATCGAGGGCAGCCTTTTGAGCAGCAACCAGCAGAGCGCCTTCGGTAGGGTCGCCGATGATCGTCCAGTTCTCTTTATCTCGCGTCGGCGGCTGTAAGGCCGAATCATTGCAGAGGGCGCCGACAAGCAGCGCCTGTCGCAGGTCCGCTTGCGTTGCAGGATCGACAACCCGCTGGCTGTTGGCGTCAGTTCGGAACTCGCCGGTTGGCGCGTATCCAGTGCCGGCGACGGAGTAGCTTTGGCCTCCGGCCACGATCTTTCGGACGGTCATTTCGTTAAGGGTGAGGGTACCGGTCTTGTCGGTGCAGATCACGGTGACGGCGCCGAGCGTTTCGACGCTGGGCAGGCTGCGGATCAACGCGTTTCGCTTGGCCATTCGTTGCAGGCCGATCGCCAGCGTTACGGTCACCACGGCGGGCATGCCTTCAGGAACTGACGCCACGGCAAGGCTGATCGAAACCAGTAGCACCTCGAGAAACTCGCCGCCACGATAGATTTGCAGCGCAAATACGATGCCGACGATAACCAGACAGACGACAATGAGAACCCGGCCCAGTTCCTCGAGCCGTCGCTGAAGCGGCGTCTGTTCGGCCTCAAATCGATGCAACATCCCGGCGATGTGGCCGAGCTCTGTGGTCATTCCGGTCCCGACGACAATCGCCGTCGCCCGTCCTGCCACAACGGCCGTTCCCATAAACGCCATGTTCAAGCGGTCGCCCAACGGCGTAGTCGCTTCGAGGATGGCGTTGGCATCTTTGTCTACCGGCGTCGACTCGCCTGTAAGTGCAGCCTCCTGGACTCGGCAGCTAATGCTTGTGAGGAGGCGTAGATCCGCGGGAATGTTGTCGCCCGCTTCGAGCTGGACGATGTCGCCGGGAACCAGCGCCGACGCCTGGATCGTCTGTAGGCTTCCATCGCGAACCGCTCGAACCACCGGCGAGGCCAGCTTACGCAAGGCGGCCAGCGCGCGGCCGGCCCGTTCCTCCTGAAGTACGCCAACGGCCACATTCAGGAGAACAATGGAAAGGATGGCCGCAGTTTCGATCCAGTCGCCGATGAGAGCCGAGATGCCGGCCGCGGCGATAAGAATCCAGACGACAAGCTGGTTAAGTTGGTTGAAGACTCGCCGCCAAATGGAAATCGGCGGCTCTTCGGCCAACTCGTTGCGACCGAACTGGTTGGCTCGTTCAGCGGCTTCGACTGCCGTGAGGCCCTGATCGGCGCTAGTGCCCAGGCGCTCGATGGTTTGTTGCGGAGTTATCGACCACCAGTGTTTGTCGGCTGGCGAAGCTACTTCCGCCGATTCCGTCGAGGACGCGTCCATGTAGTTACTTCCGAACTGCGAACCGAGGGAGGCCGGGGCTGGTCAGGCAGCGAGAATCGTACCTCTATTGCCGAGAACTGAATAGCGCGTGCCCGTAGCGGCTCTCGGCGCCGTGTCGCTGCGGCGCGTCGAATATGTTATGGATGTTGTGACGGATCCTAGTTGCGGCGCAGCTACGGAATATGGTCGGTTCGAGACTCCAGAGTCGCCTCGGTTAGATCGCCCCGAACTGCGGGCTTGGGGCGCTGTACGATCTGGCGAATTCGGCCGTCGTGACAACGATCATAGCCGCTGTATTTCCAATTTACTTCGCACGCGTGGCGGCGGCGGGACTGCCGCAAGCGGTGGCGACTCAGCGGTTCGCACTGGCACCTTCATTGCCATGGCGGCATTGGCGATCGTCGCTCCCATCTTGGGCGTCGTCGCCGACGAGACGGCCAGCAAGAAGAATTCCTAGCCTTTTTCGTCGGCGTGGGCGTACTTGCCGTGGCGGCAATGTTCTTCGTCGACACGGAGGAGTGGCTTTTTGCCGCCGCGCTGTTTGTTGTGGTCGAGTTCAGCGTGGCAGCGACGATCATATTCTATGATTCGCTGCTGCCTCACATCGCCTCGCCCAAGGAAATGGATCGCGTCTCTACGATCGGCTATGCACTTGGCTATCTAGGCAGGCGCTTAGCCGCTCGCTGTTCGCCAGCTTGGTTCGCAAGGCGAAGTCCACTCAATTCATTCCGCTATTTGCTCTCTGCGAGAAGGTTGCCGGCATGCGTGGCCCGGATTGTTTGTCCTGATCGTTTATCTTACGGGATCAAGCCGGCATGCAACCGCCTCGGTCGTAGTCTTCTTCCTGGCCGGCGGCG
>DASVCM010000112.1:0-3450 GCA_036381635.1 Lacipirellula sp. | reverse complement strand
CGTCACGAACTATCCGAAGGACATGACCGACGACCTGCTGGCCGCGGTCCGCGATCTGCCGAAGGTCTGCAAGTATCTCCACGTGCCTGCCCAAAGCGGCTCCAACCGCATGCTCCAGCGAATGAAGCGCGGTTACACGGTCGAGGATTATCGCGAGATGCACGCCCGTATCCGCGAGTGGCTTCCCAACGCGGCCGTCACCAGCGACTTCATCGTCGGCTTCTGCGGCGAGACCGACGAAGACTTCGAGCTTACCTGCGAGCTCGTCCGCGAGTGCCGCTTCAAGAACAGCTTCATTTTCAAGTACAGCGAACGCCCCGGCACGAAGGGCGCGGAGCTGTACGCAGACGACGTGCCCGAAGACCTGAAGCGGTTCCGCAACAATGAGCTACTGGCCATCCAGAACCAAATCGACGAGGAAGACAACATGCCCTTTCTCGGCCAGCAGGTCGAAGTGCTCGTCGAAGGCCGCAGCAAATCCGCCGAACGTCGCGGCGAAGAGGGCGACAGCGTCCAGCTCGTCGGCCGCACGATGTGCGACCGCATCGTCGTCTTCGACGGCAACCTCCGCCAAGTCGGCCAAACGCTCCCCGTCTCCATCTACGACGCCAACGCCCACACCCTCTTCGGGACGGTCGTCACGCACCACGTCGGCCCCGAACTCTTCACGCTCGCTATATAGCCGAGTCATCCTGGCTCGGCGCCAAAATGTAGACCTCTCGTTCCGCGAGATGACTACACTGGGATGCCCGGGCTATATTGGAGCGATGCAGATCGACCGCCTACGCACCATGCTCGACGCCCCCGCGGAAGCCGAATCCTGGCTCCGCCCGCTGGGCTTCGCCGACGTGCGAACCGGCCACAGCAATCTCATGCGGCTCGCCTCCGCCGGCATTCCGCTCGACCTGCTCTCGACGCTCTGCGCCCAGTTCGCCGCCGCGGCGCCGAAGCTCGCCGACCCCGACATGGCGCTCAACAACCTGGAGCGCTATCTGCTCGCCTCACGCAGCCCGCTGTCGGCGGCCGCGCTGTTCGAACGCGATTCGCAGGCGCTTCCTCCGCTACTCATGCTGTTCAGCGCGAGCCAAAACCTCGCCGATATGCTCTGCAGCGACCCCGAGAGCTACGACCTGTTGCGGATGACCGGCGGCCGGGCCGTCGCTCGCGACATGCTGGTCGAGGAGCTGGTCGCCGACGTTCGCGCGCTCAGCAGCGAAGAGGAAGTGATGGCCGAGCTGCGGCGATTCAAACGCCGCGAGACGCTTCGCATCGCCTATGGCGACATCGTCAAAGGGCACTCGGTCGCCAAGGTCACGCGGCAAATCTCGTACGTGGCCGACGCCATCGTCGAGGCGGCCCTCGATTTCGCCCGCCGGCAGGTAAGCGAGAAACACCTCCGTCGCAACGGCCGCGGAGGCGAGCAGTTGCCGCGATTCGTCGTGCTCGCGCTGGGTAAGCTTGGCGGCCGCGAGCTGAACTATTCCAGCGACATCGACCTGGTGATGCTCTACGAGGATCACAACGGCGACTCGTCGACCGGCGCGGGCGACGGCGGCGAAATCGCTCAGCGACTGGCTCGCGAGGTGATCCGGTTGCTTACCGAATCGACCGACTTGGGGTTCGCCTACCGCGTCGACATGCGCTTGCGACCCGAAGGCCGGCAGGGCCAGCTTTGCACGCGCGTGGATCAGGCCCTCGCTTACTACGACACCCGCGGCCGCACCTGGGAACGCCAGGCGTACATCAAGGCCCGCGCGATTGCCGGCGACATCGAGCTGGGCAAGGTCTATCTGCAAACACTGCGGCCGTGGATCTACCGCCGCTACTTGTCTCGCGCCGACATCGCCGGCATCAAGGCCCTCAAGCGCAAGATCGAGAAGCACGCCGAGGAGGCCGGCGTCGCCGCGCGTCACGTGAAGACCGGCCGCGGAGGCATTCGCGACATCGAGTTCGTCATCCAGTTCCTCCAACTCTTGAACGGCGGCGGCATCCCGCAGGTCCGCACCGGCAACACGCTCACCGCCATCGAGCGGCTCGAGCACGCCGGCAGCCTCACGCATCAGGAGCGAACCATCCTGGAGGACAACTACAGCTTCCTCCGCAAGGTCGAGCACCGGCTGCAGATCATGTTCGATCTGCAGACGCACGAGCTGCCGGCGTCGGAACTGGAACTGAGCAAGCTTGCGCGCCGTCTGGGTTACCGCCAAACCGAGACAATGACGGCCCTGGAGGCGTTCAGAAAGGACTACGCCGACCGCACGGCCGTGAACCGTCGCATTTTGGACCATCTGCTCCATGATGCGTTCCCCTCCGACCCGGAAACCGAGCCGGAGATCGACCTGGTCAACGATCCGGACCCGTCGCCTGAGACGATCGAGCGCGTGCTGGGCCGCTATCCGTTCAGCGACGTGCAGACGGCGTACGACAACCTGATGTCGCTCGCGGAAGAAACCATTCCGTTCCTTTCGACGCGGCGAAGCCGGCTGTTCCTCGCGGCGATCGCCCCGCGCCTGCTCGCCGAGATCGCCAAGACGCCCGACCCCGATGCGACGCTCGTGACCATGAGCCGCGTGAGCGATTCGCTCGGCGGCAAGTCAGCGCTGTGGGAGCTATTCAGCTCGAACCCCTCGCACCTCGCCCTGTGCGTGAAGCTGTGCGCGGCCTGCCCGTATCTGGTGGGCATCCTTACCAGCAACCCGGGCATGATCGACGAGCTGATGGACAGTCTGATCGTCGAGCGGCTGCCGTCGCTCGCCCGGCTGGAAGCGTCGCTCGCCGAGCTGACGCGCGGCGCCGAGGACTTGGAGCCGATTCTGCTCAGCTTCAAAAACGCGCAGCACCTGCGCGTCGGCGTGCGCGACATCGTCGGCAAGGACGATATTCAGGACACCCATGCGGCCCTGGCCGATATTGCCGAGGCATGCATCAAGGAGATCGCCAACTCGGAGTTCGTGAAGCTGGTCGAGAAACTTGGTCAGCCGACGATCGGCCAACTCCCCGAGGCCGAGGCCGAGGGTGTGCCCGCGTGGTCGCCGTTTCCGGATCAAGTCGGACAGCCGAGCGAGCTCGTCGTCCTCGCCCTCGGCAAGCTCGGCGCCCGCGAACCCAATTATCATAGCGACCTCGACCTCGTGTTCCTCTACGAAGCCGAGGGCGCCACGTCGCCGAACCGCCGCGGCATGTCCACCAGCAACAGCCACTTCTTCAGCGAGCTGGGGCAGCGAATCATTAAATCCGCGAACCAGTTCGGCCCGCACGGCCGACTGTACGAGGTGGACGCTCGTCTGCGGCCCACCGGCCGCAGCGGCCCGCTGGCGATGCCGCTGTCATCGTTCGTCCGCTACTTCCAATCGGGCGAGGGGCAGCTCTGGGAGCGGCTGGCTCTGTGCAAGGCGCGTGTCATCTACGGTTCGCCGGAAGTTGCCGAGCGGGCGATGACGGCTGTTAACG
>DASVCM010000111.1:0-2672 GCA_036381635.1 Lacipirellula sp. | reverse complement strand
CGCGTCTGGTCGAAATAGGCGATCTGTAGATTCGTGCCTTGCCGCACGCTGCCCAATAGCGGCGGCAAGTCGCCGAGCAGGCCGCGCAGCAAAGTCGACTTGCCGGCGCCATTGGGGCCGATGACGCCCACCTTGTCGCCACGCATGATCGTCGTTGTAACGCCGGCGACGACGGGCGTTCCATCGTAGCCAAACGCTGCGTCCTCAGCCCGCAAGACTAGCGCACCGCTCCGTTCTCCCTCGTCAATCTCCATCTGAACGTTGCCGACCTTGTCGCGGCGGGCCTGCCGAACGCGGCGCATTTCCTTGAGCGCCCGCACGCGACCCTCGTTGCGCGTCCGGCGAGCCTTGATTCCCTGGCGTATCCACGCCTCTTCCTGGGCGAGCTTCTTGTCGAACAGGGCGTTCTGTTTTTCCTCAGCGGCGAGCGCTTGCTCCTTCCGGACCAGGAACGTCGGGTAGTCGCACGCCCAGTCAAACAGCTTGCCGCGGTCGATCTCCAGAATCCGCCGCGCCAGCCGCGTGAGAAACGCCCGGTCGTGCGTGACGAACAGCAGCGTGTTCTTCCACCGCGAGAGGAAGTCTTCGAGCCACTCGATCGACGTGATATCAAGATGGTTCGTCGGCTCGTCCAGGAGGAGCACGTCCGGCTCGCCGACGATGCACCGAGCGAGCAGCACGCGGCGCTTCATTCCTGTGGAGAGCGATTCGAACGCCGCGTCGCCGTCGAGCTGCATGTCGCGCAGCGTGCGGTCGATGCGGCGGGCTTCTTGCCACTCCGTCTCATGCGGCCCTGCCCCGTGCACGATGCCCGCGGCGACGACGCTCTGCACTGGGCCGGCAATTTCCGCCGGCACATCCTGCGGCAACAGCGCCACCCGCGTGCCGGGCGCAAGTTCGACGGCGCCGTGGTCCGGCTGCTCGACGCCGGCGAGCAGCCGCATCAGCGAGGTTTTGCCCGAGCCATTGCGGCCCATCAAGCCGATCCGCTCGCCGGAATCGATCGAGGCGGACACGCCGTCCAACAGCGGCGGGCCGCTATAGGCGAGCGTGACATCTCGAATGGCGATCTGCGGCATGGAGCGAAGCAGGTTAAACTGGTGGGAATCTGGCGGGGTATGACCCCTGTCACCCCGAGGTCCGCCGAGGGGTCCGGCCTAGATTCCTCGGAAGACCTCGGAATGACACGATGGTGACCTAGCCTTCCCATTCGGGATGAGGCTCATCATGGCGCCACGGCGGCCGACCGGTCATACATAATACGCCCGCCGACCATCGTGAGCACGACCTGCACATCTCGCAGTTCTTCCGGCGGAATCTTGAACAGATCGCGGTCGAGCACGACCAGGTCCGCCTGCTTCCCCGGCGCCAGCGTGCCGAGCGACTTCTCGTTGAACGCCGCGTACGCCGCATCCCGCGTGTACGCTCGCAGGGCTTCCTCCACCGAAATCTTCTGCTGCGGCACCCAGCCCTCGGGATGCTCGCCGTCGAGCGTTCGCCGCGTGGCCGCCGCGTAGATGCCTTCCAGCGGCGTCGGCGGCGCCACGAACCAGTCGCTGCCGAACGCCATCACCGCGCCGACGTCGGCCAGCGAGCGGAACGCGTAGGTCGTCTCGCTGCGCCGGGCGCCGATCACCCGCTCGGCCCAGCGGCCGTCGTCGATCGCGTGGTACGGCTGCATGCTCGCGATCACGCCAAGCTGGGCGAACCGCGAAATGTCCTCGGGCGCAATGTGCTGCGCGTGCTCGATGCGGAACCGCCGGTCGCGCGGGCCGTTCTGCTTGGCCACGCGCTCGAACACGTCCAGCTGCAGCCGAATCGCCCGGTCGCCGATAGCGTGGACGGCCACCTGCAGGCCGGCCGCATCGGCCTCGGCGGTCCATTCTTCAAGATCCTCAGCCGTGTTGACGAGCAAGCCGCTACTGCCGGGCGTATCGCTGAACGGCTGCAGGAAGGCCGCGGTGTGCGAGCCGAGCGAACCGTCGACGTACCCTTTCAGCCCGCCGATCTGCAGCCACTGGTCGCCGCGGCCGCGGGCCTTCACCTCGTCGGCGAGCCGCTGCCACTGATGCAGCGGCGTGCAGGCATAAACTCGCGTTTTGAGCAGGCCCTGGCGGTGGGCGACGCGGAACACCTCCAGGTCCGACCACGTGCCCATGTGGTGGATGGCCGTCACGCCGCGCGCCGTGATGTAATCCATCGCGGCGACGGTCGCTTCGAGCCGCTCACGCATCGTCGGCTCGGGCGCGGCGCGGTCGATCAGGCCCATCGCATTGTCTTTGAAGATGCCGGTGAGCCGGCCGGCCGCATCGCGAACGATCTCGCCGCCGTCGACGTCTTCGACATCATCGTCGAGCTTTGCCACACGCATTGCCGCGGTGTTGGCCAGCGCCATGTGGCCGTCGAGCCGATTGAGCCAGACCGGGTTGTCTGGCGTCACTTCATCGATCCACGCTCGGTCCGGCAGCTCGCCGCCCCAGAGCGTGTGGTCCCAATCGCCGCCGGTGATCCACTCGCCCGGCTTGAGCTTCTTGGCGAACTCCGCGATCCGGCGAACAAACTCCTCGCGCGTCGCTGCGTCGCGAAGCTGCACCGACGTGAGGTTCAGCCCGCCACTGATCAGGTGGATATGCGCGTCGTGCATCCCGGGGACGACCAGGCCGCCGCCGGCG
>DASVCM010000110.1:0-6493 GCA_036381635.1 Lacipirellula sp. | reverse complement strand
CCTCCTCGAGCAGCTCGGCCGGCGTCGCCCGGGCGATCCGCTCCGGCGGCAGCAGCCGGTCCACCTTGTTCAGGACGAGCAGGCGGGGCTTCTCTCCCAGGTCGAGCTCGGCCAGCACCTCGTCGACCGTCGCCGCCTGCTCCGCAGCGTTCTCGCTGCTTATGTCCAGTACGTGGAGCAGGAGGTCCGCCGTCCCCAGCTCCTCGAGCGTCGCCCGAAAGGCGGCGACGAGTGTCGTCGGCAGCTTCTGGATGAAGCCGACCGTGTCGCTCAGCAGCACCTCCTGGCCGTTCGGCAGTGACGTCCGGCGGACGGTCGGGTCGAGCGTCGCGAACAGCTTGTTCTCGGCCAGCACGTCGGAGCCGGTCAGCGCGTTCATCAGCGTGCTCTTGCCGGCGTTGGTGTAGCCCACCAGCGACACCGTGCTGCGGTCCCGCCGGCCGGCCACCTCGCGCTCTTTCCGCCGCTGGACGACTTCCAGATCGCGGCGCAAATCGCGAATTCGCCGCTCCGCCAACCGGCGGTCGGTTTCAAGCTGCTTTTCGCCAGGGCCGCGCATGCCCACGCCCATCTTCATCCGCGAAAGGTGGGTCCACATGCCCTTCAGCCGCGGCAGCGAGTACTCAAGCTGCGCCAACTCGACCGCCAGGCGGGCTTCATGGGTCTGTGCCCGGCTGGAGAAGATGTCGAGGATCACCTCGGTCCGGTCGAGCACCTTGACCTTGAGCGCCTCTTCCAGGTTGCGAATCTGGGCCGGCGACAGGTCGTTGTCGAAGATCACCACATCAGCCTCCGTGGCGTCGACGAGGAACTTCAGCTCGTCGACCTTCCCCTGGCCGATGTACGCGGCGGCGTCGGGCGCCTGCCGCTTCTGCGTGAGGCGACCCACCACCGCGGCGCCGGCCGTTTCCACCAGGCCGGTCAGCTCGTCCAACGGGTCGCCATGATAAGAATGTTCCGGAAGCTGAACCCCGACCAGCACGGCGGATTCGCTCTCGACGCTTTGATTACGGTCGTGTGATGCCACGTGTTAAGGGCGACTCCCTTTGGTTGGCGTTGTGTATCGCAATAGACCTAGTAGCCGCGGGCTAACAGCCCGCCGGAGCGCCGGAGAAACTTTTCCTTACAGGGCCAGCGTGACCTCAGTTCCCAGGCGGGCTGTTAGGCGCGCGACTACTTGCTCCGCGCAGCAGCCCGCTACTGGGAATTATACCTCGCTAGACGAGAGCCACCTAGCTTGGGTTCGCGCAGCCGAAACCGGCCCCCAAGATTCGGGAAAAAAGCGAGAGCACGGGGGCGGCTGGCTAAGGGGCCGCGCTTAGAGCAGTCCGGCGCCCCACTCGGCAAACACCGCGTCTTCGGCCGCCCCGTCCGCCGTCTCTTCCAGAGCAAGCGACTCGAAGTCGTACTCCTGCTCCAGCAGCGAACGTCCGGCGGAGCTCCACAGCGCGTTCGGGAGGGAAGCCTCCTGAGATTCCGCCGCCTGCTCCTCAACGAACCGAGCCTCAGACCCCGCGCTCGAAGCGGCGAATCCAGCAGGCGTTCCCAACGAACCGACCGCCCAGACTTCGCTAAATGTCGCGGCCGCCGAAAGCGTCTCGTTCGGACTCCCCTCTGGCGACAGCCCAGCCGCATTCAACGCCGCGCTGGAACCGGCCGCCGAAGCGGCGATCGACGACCCGCCCGCCGAGCCGAAATTGTCCTGCCAGACGCCAAGGTCCTGGCCGTCCACGACGCCGTCGCCATCGGCATCGCCGTCCGCTCGGGTGGCGCTGTCGTTGCCGAGATTCCGCTGCCACGTCAGGAAGTCGCGGCCGTCCACGTCCGAGTCGTTGTCGAAATCGGCCGGAACGCCCGGCGCCAGATCCGATTCATGGGCGCCGATATCGATCCGAAGTTGCTGGCTGCGGTTCTTGCCGCGCTGATCCAAGTTCAACGAGGGAGAGTACGCGGACGGGTTAAAGCCGGGATCGCCGCCGTTGACCGCCAGGCTCCCCTCCAGCGGAGCGTGCGTCCGCAGTGGAATGGCGGCGAATTCGTTGCCGGTGTTATCCGCCAATGGCCCTAATCGAGGATCGGTCTGGTCGTTGTGATCGCCCGTCTCGATGAATTCAATCGCCGAGTTGCCGGTGCCGATCAGGTTGTATCCCAACGAGTGGAAGCTATTGGCGAATCCGGCCTCGACCGAGTCGACATCGGTGTGCGTGCCGGCTTCGGCGCCCACATTGCCGGCGATGATCGACGAATAAACCGTCGTCAGCGTCGTCGCCGCATTGCCGAAGCTCGCCACGCCGGCGCCGGCGTTGAGCGTCGACCCCGAGCTGTTATCGGTAATCGTGCTGTGCTTGACGTCGGTCCGGCCGTCGGCGTTGAAGATGCCGCCGCCGCGCAGCGTGGCCGAGTTGCCGGAGACGGTCGAGTTGAGAATCAACGTCGACAGGTTGCTCAGATTCGTATCGCTATAGACGCCGCCGCCCTTGCCGGTCGAATGCCGCGCCTCGTTGCCGTTGATCAAGCTGTCGCGAACCGTCAGCGTGCCGTTGTTATTGGCCAGGGCGCCGCCGTGGCTGCCGTTGCCGTTGACGAAGTTTTGCGAAATCACGGTTTTGGACAGATTGGCGCTAGCGCCATTGGCCAGATGGAGGGCGCCGCCGGACGACGTGTGGCCCATCGTGAAGTTCTGCGCGATCTGCGCCCCGTCAACGTTGAGGCTGCCGCCGCTCAGGTAAATGCCGCCGCCGGGCGCCTGCGACCCAAGCGTGCCATTGATGTTGATCAGCGAGTTGGGGCCGACCACGACGTGCGAGTTGATCGCGGCAATGCCGCCGCCCACCGAATTCGAGCCGGCCGTCGTATTGCTGCTCACCACGCCGTCCAGCAGCGAGAGCGTGCTGTCCTGCAGGAAAATGCCGGCGCCGCGCGAATTGGAGGCCGGGGCGTTGTTCCCCGCTACCGTCAGGAAGCTGGTCGTCACCGTCGAGTTGATAAACGCCATCCCGGCGCCGTCGCTGCCCGTCTGCGAAATCCGGTTGCCGGCCACTGTGACGTTGTCGAAGTGAGCGTTATCCGAGTCCCGCACAAACACGCCGCCGCCGTCGGCGTTCAAGCCGTTGGTAAAGTTGCCGGTGATCAGCGTGTTCGAGACCAAGAGGTCGCCCGTCTCATGGAACAACGCGCCGCCGGGCGTCGTCGAGCTGTTGTTCACGAACAGAATGTCGTCCAGCGTCAACTTCTCGCGACTCAGCACGGCTCCCGCCGAGGCATTGCGCAGCTCCAGGCCCGTAATGCTGACGTCCAGCACCGTGTCGTCCGAGTTGTCGACCCGGAAGATGCTCCCCGAGCCGCCGGGCAGGATCGTGAGAATGCCCGAGCCGGGGCCGGTAATGGTGAGATGATCGGTGATCGTCAGCACCGTTTCCCCCGCTGAGATCCCGCCGAACAGATTGCCGATGTTAAACGTGATCGTGTCGGGCAGCGGGTTCAAATTGGCGATGTTGATCGCTTCCACCAGCGTCAAGTTATCCATCGTGTAATCGCCGTCGTCATCCGAGCCGGCGTTATCCACGACCAGGAGCGTCGGCTGCAGCTCATAGGCGCCGATGTCGATCCGCGGCGGATTCACGCCGTCGTCGAACACTCGCGAGAACCCTTCGCCCCGCTGATCGAAGTCCGGTACGCCCGGCTCGCCGACCATGTCGGCCGGGTTGCCCATGTCGATCGCCGGGCTGCCCGGCTGGGGACGGTGCGTCGCCAGGCGGCCGCCCGTGATGGCGAGCGGATCCAACATGGGATCCAGAATGCCCGGTTTGTCGCCGTCCAGGACAAAGTTCGCTACCGAGCCAGGATTGCCCCGGCCGACGATGTTGTAGCCCAGCGATTTGAACGACGCCGCCACGGCGCCGAGGAAGAACCCGATGTCGTTGTTCAAATTGCCCGAGATGATCGTCGAGTAAAACTCCGACAGCGCGGTAGCGCCGAAGTTGGCCACGCCGCTGGCCGCCGTCGAGCCCGAGCTGTTGTTGGTGATCGTGCTGTATTTGACCGTCAGCAGACCTTTGTTATTGGTAATGCCGGCGCCCCGATCGCCCGCGGTATTGCCGGAAATCGTCGAGCTGGTAATCAACACGCTCGGCGCGACCTCCACGTCGTCGACGACCGCCGCGCCGTTGATATAGATGCCGCCGCCGTCGTCGCCTGCTCGGTTGTTGCTGATCGTCACGCGATCGAGGTCGAGATTGCCGTACTCGACAAAGATGGCGCCGCCGCGGAGGCTGGATCCGTTGTTGTTGAGGGTCATGCCGCGGAGCGTCAGGTTCTCGCGCGTAAAGATGGCGCCGCCGTTGCCGGCGAAGTCGCCGCCGCTGATCGTCAAATTGCTCATCGAGATGTCGCTGGCCATCTCATCGTCGTCGTTGTCGATCGTGAAGATCCGCGTGCCGTCGGAATTCTTTACCAGCGGCGTCTGATCAAAACCATTGATCGTGAGGATCCAAGTTTCCGGACCTTGGATATCGACCGACTCGGTCATGCTCAAGGGGCCCTGCGTCACCGTGATCGTCGCCCCGGGCGCCCGCAAACCAGGACTAAAGACGATCGTGTCGAACTCCGGATTGACGTCGGAGAACAACAGCGCTTCGCGCAGCGAGAAGTTGCCGCCCGTGTACGGGTCAGGTCCGAACTGGCTCACGTCGGAGAATAAGCCGTTGCTTTCATCGACCAGCACGTCGACTTCGAAGGTCGCTTCTTGGACCTCCATCGAGCCAACGTCGATCACCCCGAACTTGCGCTTAAAGTGCCGCCCGCGCTGCTCGTACGACGTTTGTCCGAAATCGAACGGCGGATTGAACGGTTCGTCTTCTCCCTCAAAGGTGACCTCGGCGGGATCAGTGCTCCCCATGTCGAGCGCCGGACTCCCCTCCTGCAGATAGAACACCGGCGTCACGCCGCCGCGGTAGACCATGTCCGGAACGGGGTAGATTTCGCCGTCAAAGATCTCGATCCCCATTGAAAGCAGCGGGTCGACTCCGACCTGGTCGGCGTTCTCCATCGTCTGCAGATTCTCGACGCGATCTTCGACCGTGCCGAAGATGTTCGCGCCCAGGCTCCAGATGGAAGGCTCCAGCTCAACTTCCTCTTCCATTCCCTCTTCGCCCTGCATGATGGGCGCGCCGACGACCCCCAGGTCGATGGCTTCCATGTCCAGCGGATTGGATTTGTTGTGGTAGATGATTGACGACAGCACGAAGGTGAAGACGGTTTTCGGCTGCGCCTCCGGCTCGCCCATGCCGCCCTCGGGCGGCTTCGGCGGCAAGTTGCCCTGACTGGCGACGCCGTCGCTCTCATTCTCCGCGCGGTTCTGCACGATCGTGCTTTGCCGGATCAGCAGGTCGCCGCGCTGGTTATAAATCGCGCCGCCAAAGCCCTCGGTGCCGTTAACGATGTTATTGGTGAACGTCGAATCGACGATGTGCGCCAAGGCCCGCGGGTCCTCGGTATTGGCTTCCTCCGGTTGCGCCAGGAGCAGGCCGCCGCCGCCCGCGCCTCCGGTCGAATTGTTCATCACGAGGCTGCGCGACATCGTCAGCCGCCCCGTATCCATGTAGATGCCGCCGCCCCCTGCCGGAGCGAAGTTGTTCTGAATGACGACCTCGCGCATGGTGAGGTTTTCGCGGTTCAAAATGGCGCCGCCGACGTTCGGAAGATCTTCGCCCCCGGTGCCGTTGCCGTCGCTCAGGGTCACGCCAGAAATCTCAACGCTCGGCGTGTCCTCTTCATCTTCCGATTCAATGTAGAAGATGCGCGACACTCCGCTGCCGCTGATGGTAATTTGGGTGGGAGAAGGACCGAGGATTCGCAGCGACTCGTTCTGCGTGATCTCGAGCTGGCCGTCATTCAGAAAGATGGTCCCGCTCAGCCCCTCGGCAAATAAAATGACGTCCGGATCTTCGTTGGCTTCAGCCGCGTTAACCGCAGCGCGCAACGACCCGGCGAAGACCTCGACTTCCATTTCGTCGTTGATGAACGTATCCCGCAGGTCGGTCACCGTGAACGTGGCCAGCACGCGCCGATCTTCCAGCGGCTCAATCGACAGCAAACGCCGGTCCGGCGGCGCAACGCTCCGCTTGGCCAAGAGACCACGCTTCCCGAACAGGCCGCCCGTCTGCTTCCGCCCGTGACGACGCCGCTTACCGTACCCCATCTCTGATCTCCGCTCTCCGGATGTAGTCTCAGCGCACAAGGGCGCCCCTGACGCCCGCGTAACGTGTGCGGACAATCGCTCATTGTAGTTGTGGCCTGAAGAATACGCAAAATTTGCGCACGCGGAAAATCCCTGAAATCAGCCGGAATTCCGCCGGTCCCGGTCCGCCCAGACCCCCGCCCGGCTTTGCCCGCAAAACCGATTGTGGGAGGCGTCTCCGACGCCGATTACACTTTCCATCACAACAGCTAGTGGAGTGGCGATCAGAAAATCGCGGTCAGAGACCGCTCCCAC
>DASVCM010000109.1:0-2864 GCA_036381635.1 Lacipirellula sp. | reverse complement strand
CACTGGACGATCGTCCCCGACGCCGAAGGCCGCTGGAGCATGACGATGCGGCTCGCGATCGACACCCACCTCGCCGAATCGCGGATGCCGCACTACCAAGAAGCCGCCGCCATATAGCCGGGCCATCCTGGCCCGGTTCATTGCAGCCCCGGGCTCTGCCCGGGGGTTCTTCGAAGGAGGAGTCAATCGTCGCGCTACCCCCGGGCAGAGCCCGGGGCTGCAGCCGCGGTTGCGGCTACCGCATACCAATCGACAGCGCTCGCAAACGACTGCTCTCCGCAATTGACCGTCGCCAGTAGCGGCACGTCGCACCGCGCCGCCAGCTCCTCGGCATTCGACGCCAGGCTCTCATCCCCCTCGCGTCGCTGCGATTGATTGAGGACGACGCCGGCAATCGGCAAGCTCGGCGCCTTGGCCCGCGCGGTGATGATCGTCTGGAGCGCCGCGTTGATCACGCCCAGCTCGTTCGCCGCGACGATCACCAGCGGCAAACCCAGATCGCGGGCCAGGTCGATGTTGTAGTCCTCATCGCTCAGCGGCGACATCAGCCCGCCGGCGCCTTCGACCAGCACGATGTCGCTGCGCTCGCGCCAGTAGTCGAGCCCGGAGCGCAGCAGCGGCGGATCGACGCGCTTCCCCTCCATCGCCGCCGCCCGCGACGGCGCCAGCGCCGCTTTGAACCTTTGGGGGCAAACGCGCGCAAGTTCGCCCGGCTGCCCCGCCGCTTCCCATAGTGCGACGGCGTCGTCGGCCACCAGTTCGCCCCGTTCCTCACGGCAGCCGCTCGCGACCGGCTTGTACACGCCGACGCGGCGCCCCTCGGCCACCAGTGCCCGTGCGATCATCGCCGCCACATGCGTCTTGCCGACTTCGGTGCTTGTGCCGGCGATGAATAGGCCTCGGACGCTCATTCGTTTCGCATCAATGGTAGCCGCGGTGTAACTCATCGCCGGTGAAGTACGCGACGGTCTGCGTGGCGCCCCGGCGAGCTGTTAGCTCGCGGCTACAGGACGAGAAACTCCTCGACCGCTTCGCGCATCGCGTCGCGGTCGGGCGTTTTGCCGGTCCACAGCTCGAACGCGACGGCGGCTTGTTCGACATGCAACGTCAGGCCATCGATTGTCTGCAAGCCGCGTTTGCGAGCGTCGCGCACCAGCCGCGTGTTCGGCGGGTTGAACACCATGTCGACGACCATCAGCTCGGCGGGCAGCTTATCGACATTGATCGGCTGCGTCGCATTCGGATCAAACCGCCCCACCGGCGTGGCGTTCACCAATAGCCGCGCATCGTCGGCTATCGCCACGGTTTCGCCCTTCGCCGGCCACGGCGTGATCTTCATTTCGACCGCCGCCGTCTGCGGATCGTTCTTAAAATTGTTCACCAGCGGCTCGGCTTGCTCGGGCTTGTCGCAGAGGTGCTCGATCGACGCCGCCCCGGCCAATGCGAGCTCGGCCGACATCGACTTGGCGGTCCGCCCGGCGCCGAGGATCACCGCCTTGAGCCCGTTGAGCGCCAACTTCCCGTCGGTCAAGCGCCGCAGGGCCTGGCCTTCGGTGTTCACGCCGCGCAGGCCCCCGTTGTGCTGCTCGATGCAGTTGACCTGGCCGCTCAAGCGGGCCGCGTCGGTGACCGATTCCAATAGCCGCTGCACCTCGCCGCGATGGGGCGGGGCGAGCATCACGCCGCGGAAATCGAAAATGCGGGCCGCCTTCAGCGCCAGCTCAAAGTCGGCGGCCGGCACCTCGAACGTGAGAAACCGCCAATCGAGATTCGCCACCGCGAACGCCTTCTCCAGCATGTACTGCGTGGGATTGCCGGCGACGGGATCGCCCATCAAGCAACAAACGTCCTGCTGAGGATGGGTCGACATCAGAGTGGGCAGTAGGCAGTAAATACAGTAGCCGCGGGCTAACAGCCCGCCGGAGCAGCACGTTGGAGCGCGCCCAGAATAACCATTCTCCCCCGCGACCTCGCAATTTTCAACGTCGCCGCACGCCTCTATATAGCCGAGCCTTCCTGGCTCGGCGAATTGTAGCCCTCTCGCTCCGCGAGAGGGTTCATCTTGCGGAGCAAGATGACGACATTGCCTCCGGCCAGGATGGCCGGGCTATATTAGAGCCATGCAGTCCTTTCGCCAACGACCGCTAGTGTGGCTGTTTCTCATCGCGACGGCGTGCGTTGATCTGATTTTGGCGACGCACTCGAAGAGCGAGCAGCACGACGCTTTGGAAGGGCCGTTGTTGGGCGTCTTCATCGGGCAGATCTGGCTGGCCGGCGCGTGGCTCGTGCTGGGCGAGGCCCATCGATTAGCCCGCGGGGCGGGATTTGTGCTGGCGATGCTCGGCCTCACGACTATTATTGCGATGAGCCAGGACGGCCTCAGCATGTCGGCGGCGGATTGGGGCGAGTCTTTGCCCGCTATCACGGTCATGGGCGCCGCTGCCGCCTTGGCGGCCGGCGGGGCCTCGTTCACATTGCGAGCTGTGTCACAAAGCGATCGGCACGGCAGCGGCGGAGTGCGGTTCCCGATCGTCGAGCTATTCGGCTGGACGATTGTCGTAGCCGTGGCGAGTTGGGCGTCAACGGCGGGAGAATTCTCTAAGCTACTCAGGGTGCCGCAAAGCTTCATCTTCGCGGTGAGCAGCTCGATTACCGCCGGTGTGGCCGCGGCGCTTGCGACAGCGCAGCGTGGTGATGCATCGTGGCTGTGGAAGGCATTGCCCGCGGCGGTCGTTGTGGGGTTCGTGGTGATCGTCGCGTTGCTCGGCGGCGTACGCGAACGCGATCTCTATCACGGCGTCCACTGGGCATTGGGTTACATGGGTTTGTTCGCACTCGTTGGGCGTCTTCATCGGGGCGGCGCA
>DASVCM010000108.1:0-3538 GCA_036381635.1 Lacipirellula sp. | reverse complement strand
CCTGCTCCAACAGCACCTCCTTCTCCAGCGGGCTGAGGTCGGTGCGGCCTTCGACCTGGTCGATCTTCTCGGCCATTGCCGCCCGGGCTTCCTGCTCCTTCTTGGTAATCTCTTCGATGAACTTCTCTTCATCCTTGTTGGCCTGCTCGCGGCTTTCGCGGGTGGCCTCGTCGATCTTCGCGAGCGTGCGGTGGATGCGGGCCCGCTTGCGGATTTCGATGAACCGCTCGTCGCCGGCCAGGTCGTCGATGATGTTCAGGATGAGCGTCACGTTCTGCGTGGCGGGCAGAAAGTCCTCGCCGCCGAACTCGCGGATTTGGAAGAAGCTGGGGATGATCCAGTCGATGTCGGTCACGAGCGTGACGTTGATGTCCTTCTTCTCGGCCTGCTTCTTCTCGGGGGCCGCGTCGGCGGCGTCGGCCGGGTCGCCCTCGGCCTGTTGGGCGGCGGCGATCGTCGGGTCCTCTTCCGGCGCCGGGCCGGTGATCTTGGCGGCGAGGATGTAGCTGTCGCGGCTGGCGGTGCGGGGGACGGCCTCGCGATTGGGATTGGGCCGCTGCGGATCGAACCGCTGGAGCATCATCGCCGGCGCCGTGCCGGAGATGCCCACGCCGGTGGCCAGCAGTTGCTGGAACTTGAGCTTCGTGTCGTCGACCTTAGTGACGGCGCCAGGGTAGAGCAGCAGCACCTGGTTCAAGCCCGACGTGATGGCGAGCTCCTGGTTGAACGCTTCGCCGCCAGGGGCGCCATTGTTGTCGTCGATGAACACCCACTGCGGGTCCTGCATCGCGCGGACGCTCGCCTCGGGCGCATAGTCCTGCCAGACGACTTCGCTGGGGTTCATCTTCACGCCTAACAGGCGCCAAAGCTGTTCGACGTCGCCCTTCGGTTCGGTCTGGCCGCCGCCGAACATGCCCATGCCCATCATCGGGGATTGCTTGGGCTCGCCGGTGCCGGGCATCGACGGCGGGTAGAAGTAGGGGAACGGGTCTTCGAGCACCGCCGCGGGAATGCCTTCGCGCACGGCGTCGACGAAGTGGTCGAACGCGTCGGGCGCCATCATCGAGGGTTGCACCGCCAGCAGGGCGTCGTAATTGCCGCGGATCGGCTGCGAGGGGTCGACGCTTACCACGTCGTACTGCTTGCGCAGCTCGGTGACCAGCGGCCATTCGCCCTCTCGCGAGCCGTCGGGGTTCATGATGCTCACGCCGGTCTCGATGATGCCGATGCGCTTCCGCTCGTCGTCGGCGACGGTCATCACGGAGCGGATGAGCTCGTACTCGATGGGGATGCCGCGGTTGAGGAACGGCGTGACCACCTTCTCGCCGGTGGCGCTGGTGACGGCGACGCCCAGGAAGAATTCCTCGGCGACCGCCTCGCCGCCGACTTCGACAACCATTTCTTCGGGCGTGATGCCGAAGTTGGTCTCCGCGAGCTCGGCCTGTTCGCCGAAGTTCTCGATCTCGTGCAGCTCGACCTCGATCTTGCCGCCGCCGAGGACGCGGAATTCCTCAAGCGTGCTCCGCAGGGTGAGCTTGGTGGAGACGTACTCGGTGGGGACCTGCGGGCTGACGTAGGCGTGGATGGTGATCTGCTCGACGTCTTTGTTATCGCGCAGGCTGCGGAGCAGGCTTTCGGTTTCCGGCGACAGCGAGCTGAGCTGCTCAAAGCTGATGTCCGCCCGCAGGTAGTTGCGGCTCTGGGCGATAATGGTGACGCCCAGCACCGCGGCGGTCAGCGCCAAGCCGCGGATAAAATAGTGGGCCAGCATGTAGTTGCCGTCCTCACGCGCCTGCCAGTGGCGGCGGCCAATCAGAATCATGCAGACGTAGAGCGCCAGCGCGGCAATGGCGACGAAGTAGGTAACGCCGCCGAGGCTGATGACGCCGCGCTCGAAATCGGCGAACTGATAGACGGCGCTCCAGCGGCGGATGCGCTCGGCCCAGGCCGGGTCTTTGACGAACCAGCCGGCCACTCCAAACAGTGCGAGAGGGAGGTTGAACAGCGTGCCGAGAATGAAGCCGACGGTGAGGTTATGCGTGAGGAACGAGGCCATCATGCCGATGGCGATCATCGCGATGCCGATGAACCAGTAGCCGATGTACGTGGCGGCGAAGAGGCCCGGATCGGGATCGCCCAGCCCGTACTTGAAGACGACGAAGATCGACAACGCGGAGAACAAAAGCGACACGGTCCAGATGGCCACCCCAGCGAGGTATTTGCCCAGCACCACGTCGAAGTCGCTCGCGGGGATGGTCAGCAGCAGCTCGTCCGTCCCCTGGCGGCGCTCCTCAGCCCAACTGCTCATCGTGATCGCCGGGATGAATACCAGCATGATGAACGGCAGCCAGTGGCTGAGTTGATCGAGGTTCGCCAGGTTATTGGCGAAGAACTCCGGCGGCCAGAACGTGGCCAGCGCGCTGAGCACCACGAATACGCAGATGAACACGTACCCGGTGGGGTTCGAGAAATAGCTGACGAAGTCGCGCTTAAAGATTGCGGAGAGGACGTTCCACTTCATGGACTTAAGCTTTGATGTTCAGGTTTCAGCAGTCGTGTCATCCTGCTCTTACTCTTACTCCTACTCTTACTCGAATTGGAATGGCGAGTAGGAGTAAGAGTAACAGTAGGAGTAGGACCGGAGAAAAACTGTGGTTTGCGATTCACGTCATCTGCGCGCCGCGGGAGAGCTCGTGGAAGCGCTCGTCGAGATCGCCTCGCTCGGCCAGGTCCTGCGGCGTACCGTCGAAGACCAGGCGGCCTTCGTTGATGAACAGGACTCGATTGCACATCGCTTCGACTTCCTGAAGGATGTGCGTCGAGAGGAGGATCGTCTTGGTTTCGCCAAGCTCGCGGATCAGTCGGCGGACTTCGCGGATCTGGTTGGGGTCGAGGCCGGCGGTCGGCTCGTCAAGGATCAGCACGTCGGGGTCGTGGAGCAGGGCCTGCGCCATGCCGACGCGCTGGCGGTAGCCTTTGGAGAGCTTGCCGATCGGCTTGCCGATGACCGCTTCCAGGTGGCACGTGTTGACGACCGAATCGATGCGCCGCTGCAGATCGACGCCGCTGATGCCGCGGGCGTTGCCGAAGAAGGTGAGCAGGCTCCGCGGCGACATGTCGGGGTAGAGCGGGCCGTTCTCCGGCAGGTAGCCCAGCCGCTCGGCGCCGAGCAGCCGCTCGGTCGCCATGTTGAAGCCGGCGATCTTCGCCGTACCGGCGCTCGGGGCGAGGTAGCCGGTGAGCAGCTTCATCGTGGTGCTCTTGCCGGCGCCATTGGGGCCGAGGAAGGCGGCGACTTCGCCCTTGTTGATCGAAAAAGTCACGTCGCGCGTGGCGGCGAAGTGGCCGTAGTACTTCGACAGGCCGACGGCCTGGATCATCGTGTCGCCATTGGCGTCGGCCGGCTCATATTCGGCGACGCGAGGGCGATCGCTGGGGAGGGAACTCATGCCGTGCTTTTCTCCGTGCAAGCTAACTTCCGCGATTGAGTCGCGTGTACCGCGCGCCTCGTGAGCGGCTTCGGTAACAGCGGGCCGCG
>DASVCM010000107.1:0-8465 GCA_036381635.1 Lacipirellula sp. | reverse complement strand
CCGTCGCCGGCAGCCGCGGGCAAGTCGTCGAGCAGCAGGTCGAAAAGTTCGAGCGGACGCCCGTCGAAAAGCTCGACGAGCTCAAAAGCGGCGACCTGATCGAGATCGAGCTCATCCTCGACAGTAAGAACGATTACGAGTACATCATGCTCGAGGACATGAAGGCCGCCGGCTTCGAGCCGGTCGAGGTCCGCAGCGGCTATAATGGCAACGAGCTGGGCGCCTACGTTGAGTATCGCGACCAGAAAGTCACTCTGTTCGTCCGCCGTCTCGCTCGCGGGCAACATAGTGTGAGCTACCGCATGCGTGCCGAAATCCCCGGCAGCTTCAGCGCGCTGCCCACGGTTGCGGGAGCGATGTACGCGCCGGAACTGCGGGCAAATTCCGAGGAGATCAAGGTGCAGATTGTGGATTAGCGGCGACCAGTTCATGGCGGCTCGCAAATCCGCGCTCGATTAGTAGAATCGATGCCAGCTAGCACGCCATAAATCTCTCTCGGAAAGGACGCACCCATGCCCGCTGTTGCTGAAGAACGTGTACTAGTTATCCCGACCAGCCGCTTTCATCGGCTTGGGCATTTCCAGGGTTTCTCGGCGGACATGGATCGCTACCTGCCGGCGCTGCTCGAAGGCGACGACCTCGCCTACCGGCCGCGCGGCGAAATGGAGCAGGACCCGAGCTTCAAGCAGCTCATTCCCTACGTGCTGTTCCGCTACGCCGATTCGGACGGCGTCGAGCACCTGTTTCAGTACACCCGCGGCGGCGGCCAGGGCGAGAAGCGGCTGCACGCCAAGCGGAGCGTCGGCGTCGGCGGGCACATTTGTGCGGACGATATCGGCGAGCGCATCAGCCATCACGAGATCTACCGCGAGGGGATGCAGCGGGAGCTGGCCGAGGAAGTGATCGTCGACTCGCCCTATGACGAGCAATGCGTCGGGCTGATCAACGACGACGAGACCCCCGTCGGCCAGGTCCACCTCGGCGTAGTGCATCTCTGCGACGTCCTCCGGCCGGCCGTGCGACCGCGGGAAGAAGACATCCTCGAAGCTGGCTTCCGGCCGGTTCGCGAAATTCTCCAGCAGCTCGACGGATTCGAGTCCTGGTCGCAGATCGTGGTGCGGGCACTATTTGGCTAATGCGGATGCTGGATGCTGGATGCGGGATGCCGGATAATGCTAACGGCTCCACATCCGCCATCGAGTATCCAGCATCAAGCATCCAGCTTCGCCATTTATGGCCCCCGCCCCCATCTACATGGATAACCACGCCACGACGCGGGTCGATCCCCGCGTGGTCGAGGCGATGCTGCCGTACTTCAGCGAGGCGTACGGCAACGCTGGGAGCGTGGGACACCCCTACGGCGATGCGGCGCGTGAAGCCGTCGAGCGATCCCGCGCGTTGATCGCTTCAGCGATCAACGCAGACCCTACTGAAATCGTCTTCACCAGCGGCGCCACCGAAAGCAACAACCTCGCCCTCCGCGGCATCGCCGAGCGCCCCCGCCGGCGCGGCGACCATCTCGTCAGCGTCGGCACCGAGCATAAGGCCGTGCTCGATCCGCTAGCACGTCTCGGTCGTCGCGGATATGAGTTAGCGCTACTCGACGTAGAGCCGCACGGCAGCCCACGCGCCGGTTGGCTCGATCCGCAGCGAGTCGCGGACGCCATACGCGATGACACGGCGCTGGTGAGCATCATGCTCGCCAACAACGAGATCGGCGTCATTCAACCGATTCGCGAGATCGCGGCGATCTGCCGCGAGCGCGGCGTCACGTGCCACTGCGACGCCACGCAGGGCGTCGGCAAGATTCCCGTCGACGTGCGCAATCTTGGCGTCGACCTCATGAGCTTCAGCGCCCACAAGATCTACGGGCCCAAAGGCGTCGGGGGGTTATATGTTCGGCAGTCGCGGCCCGCGGTACGCTTGGAAGCGCAAATCACCGGCGGCGGCCAGCAGCAAGGACTGCGGAGCGGTACGCTGAACGTCCCCGGGATCGTGGGCTTCGCACGCGCCCTCGAATTGTGCGTCGAAGAACTTCCCGCGGAAGTCTCCAGGCTCCACGCGCTGCGAAATCGGCTCTGGCAACTCCTGAATGAACAGATCGACGATGTCGAGCTATGCGGCCCGACCCTCGCCAAGTCATTCGATCCGCAAACCAGCTTGCGGCTCCCCGGCAATCTCGATGTGGCCTTCGGCAACGTTGATGGCGAGGCCCTGTTGCTGGCGATGGGCAATCTGGCCGTCAGCTCCGGCGCCGCCTGCAGCTCGACCGACCCCGGCCCCAGCCACGTCCTGCTGGCCCTCGGAATGCGCGAAGATCTCGCCCGCAGCACGCTTCGCTTCGGCCTGGGCCGGTTCAACACGCCGGACGAAGTGGAATTAGCCGCGGCTATCGTGGCGGCGGCCGTGAAACGGCTGCGCAATTTGGCGTAGAACCCGTCTTTTCCGGCCGCCGAAAGTGATATAATGTCAATTGAGCGATGTCGAAGGGGACCAGGCGTCGCTGTCTACGATCAAATCAACCGCCAATCGGAACAAAAAGGGTAAGCAGATGAGCGTTGTTCTTACGGAAAAGGCCGCCGCCGAAGTAAAGCGGATTATGGAGGCCCAGAACTATTCCGAGCACGTCCTGCGCGTCGGCGTCACGGGCGGCGGCTGCAGCGGCTTCAGCTACGCCCTTGGCTTCGCCCAGGATTACGACGAAGCCGTTGACGCCAAGTACGAGTTCCACGGCGTGCCGGTGGTGGTCGACAAGAAGAGCGCCCTGTACCTCGACGGCACCACGGTCGATTTCTACGAAGGAATCGACCGCCGCGGGTTTACGTTCGACAACCCCAACGCCGTGAAGTCCTGCGGCTGCGGCAGCTCGTTCCAAGCCTAAGAAACGCGCCGCTAGATCGAATACTCCAAAGGCCTGCCGAGTTCCCGGCGGGCCTTTTCTATGCCCCTCGGGAGGACGAGGCTCCCGCTGAGTCGAGCGCCGGATGGCACTTCCCGGCTCGGCAGGCGCCTCGCCCTCCCGACGTTACTGTCATAACCGGACCCGCTCGTCACATTCGGGTCAAAATCTCCCCGCATCCGGCGTTTCCGCCAGCCAGCCGGCCGAACCTGACATAGGCTTCCCATAGCGGAGAGGCTCTTTCGAGAGTCCGCCCTACTTTTCCATGTTCAGTTCCCACCCCTTTTCCTTGTTCGTGCCATGTTCAAGTTCCTGCGACGCCTGTGTGCGGACGAAAGCGGCCCCACGGCCGTTGAGTACGCCGTTATGCTGGCGCTGATCGTGGGAGTCTGCATCACTTCGGTGCAGGCGCTGGCCCGAGCAACAGGCGACAGCTTCGACGAATCCGCGACGCAAGTCTCCAGCGTGCTCGGTTCCTAGCGATCGGCGATTTTTATTGCTCAGCGGCGCCCGACATTGCCATGTGCGACGTCGGGCGTCGCTTTTTTATTGCGCAAACCCTGTCACCCCCGAATCCGGTTCAAACTTTCATCCGGCCGGACTCGGCTTTACTTCGCCGCCTGCTCGTCCACCCTCTCGAAGCGCAACGAGAGCTCAACGATGGTCAGCGCCGAGATTCCAGCGCCGCCGTCTCGCTCGACTTCAATCAGGTTAGCTCGCTCGAAAGTAAGCGGAGACGCCGACTTCATCATGTCGAACGAGAGCTGGTCGGTATCCGTCGCACTCAGATAGCCGTGCGTCTTCGGCCCGTGCCAGTCAATCAGCGCTCGCGTAAGGCCGCCCTCCCGACTGACCGTCATCGTCCGCCCTTTCTCGTCGCGATAGACGCCCGCAAGCTCCTCAATCAGCTTCGGGTCAAGCTGCTTCGGCAACTCTACCGAGGCCTCGCGCCCCTCCATCACCGCCTCGCACTGCGATTGAACCAGATCGAACGGCGCCGACGCGTCGCTGTTGGCAAGCACGACGAGGCAGCCATCGTCTTCAGGATCGCGGCGGATCGACGCCAAAAATCCGCGGACGCTCCCCGAATGGTAATGAACCGTGCGCCCTGAATCGAGCCGGGTGACGCGCCATCCCAGCGCGTAGCCCTCAGGCCCAGGGCGAGTCATCTCGGCGATCGACTCCGTCGTGAGGAGTTTTTCGGCAGCGAGCGTACGGTCGAAGCGCCACAGGTCGACAAGGTTGGTCACCAGCCCGCCCATGCCGCGATACTGGAAGCCATACTCGCCGTAGGGATGCTCCAGGGCGCCGCGATTGCGGCCGGTAGTCGAAACGCCGATCGACGCGACCGCGCCTTTCGGCAGCCGGTCGCCCGTGAAGCAACTGCTCTGCATCTTGCAGGGTTTAAAGATCTCGTCGCGCACATACGCAGTGTACGATTTACCGCTGGCGCGGGCGATCACTTCGCTGAGCAGTGCGTAACCCTGATTCCAGTACTCATGCCGCTCGCCGGGCTTAGTGCGCGGGCCGCCGTCGAGGAACAGCGGCAGCACCGCGGCGAGCTTCGTCCCGCTGCCCTGATAGTTCGTGCCAGGAATCCCGGACGTGTGCTGTAGCAGATGCCGCACCGTGATCGCCCGGCAATTCTCCGGCACGCCGGGAAGATGATCCGCGATCGAATCGTCGAGCGCAAGCTTCCCCTGCTCCACGAGCTTCATCACCGCGACGGCGGTGAACGGCTTGGTGCAGGAGCCGATTTCAAACAGCGTCGTCACTTCGAGAGGCTTGCCGCCCGACTCGCCGACCGCGACCGCCGCGATGACTTTGCCGTTGCGACCTGCCAGAACCGCTCCGCTGAAGCCGGCGTCGCGATTTGCCGAGCGCACCAGTTCGACGATTTGCTTGCCAGTATCGCCAACCTCGATCAGTCCGTTGTATTCCGCGGCGAGCGCCGGCAGCGAACTTGATGCGATGTACCAGAGCGTCGAAGCTACAGTAAGGATTGCGACTCGAGTGCTGGCGGCCATCTTTGTCCTCCAACCCTGATGTGAGGCACTTCCGAACGAAAGTACTCGGTTCATGCGGCGACCCCAATCGGCAGGCGGTCGCTAGAAGATGAGCATAGCGTCGCCGTAGCTGTAAAAGCGATACTGCTCCTCAATCGCCGTTTCGTATGCGCGGCGGATTAGCTCCGAGCCGCCAAATGCTTGCACCAACAGCAACAGCGTCGTCCGCGGGAAATGGAAATTCGTGAGCATCGCGTCGGTGGCCAGGAATTCATACGGCGGCCGGATGAATAGCCGCGTTTCCCCTTTCCACGGGGTGACCGGCTCGGCGGCGCCTTTGGCTCTCTGCTCCGCCGCCACCGTCTCCAGCACGCGGACAACCGTCGTCCCCACGTTCACAAGGCGGCCGCCGCCGGCGCGCGTGGCGTTAATCTCCCGCGCCGCCGCACCCGTGACTTCGGCGGTCTCCTCGTGCATCGGATGTTCCGCGGGATTCTCGACGCTGATCGGCCGAAACGTGCCCATGCCGACGTGCAGCGTCACCGCCGAAAAGTCGGCGCCCCGCTCGCCGATGGAACGAAGCAATTCCGGCGTGAAGTGAAGCCCCGCCGTCGGCGCCGCCACGGCGCCCGGGTGGCGGGCAAAGACGGTTTGATAGCGCTGGACGTCGCTGTCGACCATGTGTCCACCGCGGATATACGGCGGCAGCGGCACGCGGCCAATCCGGTCCAACAGCGGCAACAGGTCCTGCGGCTCGTCCAGGCGGGCTCGCCACTGGCCGTCGTTCAGCCGCTCCACCAGCCACAGCTTCGCGGCCGGGCGGCCTTCCCGGTCCAAGAGCGTGACCGGCTCCGGCTCGTGGAGCCGCCCGCGGGTTTTGCAGACCAGCAACCAGTCGCCCGCGGGCGTCAGCCCCAGAAACAGGCCCTGCCAGCGGCCGCCCGTCTCGGCCCGTTTCCCGCGAAGCTGCGCCGGGATGACCTTCGTGTCGTTCAGCACCATCCGGTCGCCGCCGCGAATGAACTCCGGGATGTCGCGGATGTGGGCGTGGTCGATCGTTTGACGCGTGCGATCGACGAGCATCAGCCGGGCGTCGACTCGATTGCGCAGCGGTTCCTGGGCCACGAGTTCGTGCGGCAATTCATAGTCGAACCATGGATCCATCGGCATCGAACCGGGGCCAAGGAGAGTTCAGGGAAGCGTGTAAATATAGGCGCCGAACCGGCTTAGCGGCTACCGCCAACTCCCACGGTCGTTCGCAGATTCCCCAGATCGAATGACAGCTTCAACGTTGCAAAGTTTTTCCGGCATTCCACACTTCGCGCAACTCCTTTGCCGGATTCGGGAAACTGAATCGGCGCCAAGGAGGTACGGAAACTCGCAGCCGCGCAGCAATTGACGGATGGAAGACCAGGGGTATCCTTGGGGCCTTGTGGAGAGTTTTGGAGACGTGTGGGGGCCAGCCGAGTGCTGCTAACCGGGTCGTACCGCCGAGCACTCGACGACAAGCTCCGGCTGGCAATCCCTAAGCCGTTGCGGGATCAGCTCAACCCTGGCGAGCCGCTCTACCTCACTCCGGGGTTGGATGGCTGCCTCGGCGTCTACACGCCCGGCGCCTTCGCGGCATTGGCCGATCGGCTGGAAGCCAGCTCTCCCGCCGCCCGCGAGGTGCGCGACTACAGCCGGCTGTTTTTCTCGCAGGCGGCGGCCGTCACGCCCGACGCACAATGGCGGTTCCGCGTCACGCCGGAGCTGACCCGCTGGGCGGGGCTGGCAGGCGAAGTCATGGTGGTCGGCGTGCGCGACCACATCGAGGTGTGGGCGGCAGAGAAGTGGGATCAATACGTTGCCCAACACGATGGGCAGTACGAGCAGTTGGCCGAGGCGGCGTTCGTCGGCGTTGCGAAAGCTGCTCGCGGGTCGGTGGAGATCAATGGCGAGGCTGCTGAGCTCGACAAGACAGGAGGCGGCAACCGCGTGTTGCCGCGTTAGACCGAGAAATTGGATGGTAGTTCCGGCGACCCCGCGAGCGGCGCGGGCGCAGGCCACACGCCTGGCGTCGCCCTGTGGGGTCGCCGATATCGCTCGTGGGAGGGAAGCCGCTAGAGCGATTGCTGGCCGGTGGCGGACGACGCAGTCGTTCGCCGCGGTTCCAGCGAGCCTTTTCCCGGGGCGCAGGGACGCGCCTCGGCAGAGGCGTTTTTCTATATCGCCGAGCCATCCTGGCTCGGCGCGACGAAACTAATTTAGCCCCGCCGCTCGCGGCGGGCCCCGCGGCTAAATCCCACTTTTCAACATTAGACCGTCTGACTGCCAGTCGCTTTTGCGATACGCTGGACGGGATGAACGACTCGACGGTCCACGTGCCAGTATTGCTTGCGGAGGTCGTCGAATATCTCCGACCAACCGAAGGCGGCGTCTTCGTCGACGGCACGCTCGGCGGCGGCGGGCACACGCGAGCCCTGGCCGAACGCGTCGGCGCCAGCGGCCGGGTCATTGCCCTCGACCTCGATCCGGAGCCAGTCCGCCGTGCGGAGCAGACGCTCGCAGGCCTGCCGGTCGCCGTCGCCGCCTCCAGCTACACCGACGTTCCAGAAGTCCTCGACGAACTTAGCATTGAAGCCGTGGACGGCATCCTGCTCGACCTCGGCCTCTCGAGCGACCAGCTCGCTGAAGCCCAGCGCGGCTTCAGCTTCCAAAGCGAAGGCGAACTGGATCTGCGATTCGACCCCGAGCAGGGCGAGCCCGCGTGGAAGATGCTGGCGCGGCTCAGTGAAGAGACGTTGGCCGACGTCATCTACCATTACGGCGAGGAACGGTTCAGCCGGCGTATCGCGCGGCGGATCATCGAAGAGCGCCGCAGCACGCCCATTCGCACTGCCGCACAATTGGCCGCTTTGGTAAGATCGTGCATCCCGCGAAGCCGCGGGCACGACATCGACCCCGCGACGCGAACCTTCCAGGCGCTGCGGATCGCCGTGAACAGCGAGCTCGATAACCTCAAACTCGCCCTTCGTCGCCTGCCCGACCGTTTGAAACCCGACGGCCGGCTGGCGATCATCAGCTTCCACTCGCTCGAGGACCGGCTGGTGAAAGAAGCGTTTCGCGACGATCCGCGCTTGACGGTTGTAACGCGCAAGCCGGTGATAGCGACCGACGACGAGATCAGCCGCAACCCACGAGCCCGAAGCGCCAAGCTGCGCGTCGCCCAGCGCGCCGGATTGTAACGCCGCCGTGCCGAGAGCGCTCCAACAACCTAGAGTTTGGCGGCCCTTCCCAGGCAATTGACGGCGAGCCACTCATGGAACACGACGAAATACAAGCGGTTAATCGCCGCGACGCCCTCGCCGGGCTCGGAGTGCTCGGCGTTTTGCTGATGGCGCTTTTCGGTACGATCTTTTACCGGATCGTAAACCCCTCGCCCGCCGAGAAAATCTCACTGAAGGACCTTGTCCTGGCGCCAGAGATTGAAGCCGCGCCGGCGCCTTGGGTCTCCAAATCGCCGGCGCCGCGGTCAAAAACTACGCTCGAGCAAGATCGTCAGGTCAGCTCTGCTTCGT
>DASVCM010000106.1:0-7960 GCA_036381635.1 Lacipirellula sp. | reverse complement strand
CCCGGGTTAGCTCCCAAGGAATTGCTCGCTGCCTGGAACTGCAAAAGCGAACAGGAAATCGCCTCGGCGCCCTGCTCGCACGGGAAGGATATCTCACCGCCGATGAAGTGAGCGACATATTGCGTAGGCAGGCCCGCTGGGCTGCGCGCATGCGCAGCCACGACATCGCGCCGCTTGAGTTTCCGCTGGCGACGCCGCTGTCGCTCTGCTTCCCCTGTTACAACGAGCAGGACGTCATCGGCGAGGTGCTCTCCGGCGCCTTGGCAGTCTTGCCGGAGTTTCTGGAGGAGTTTGAGATCATCGTCGTGGACGACGGCTCGACAGACGGCACCTCGGCGGCCGTCGAGCGCGTCGCCAAGCGGGACGATCGCGTGCGGCTGGTGCGGCACGAGACGAACCGCGGCTACGGCGCCGCGGTTTCCACGGCGCTACGGGCCGCTCATGGCGAGTGGATCTGCTTCACCGACGGCGACGGGCAGTTCAACATGCTCGATCTGCCGAACCTGCTGGTCCACGCCGAGAACTCGGACGTGGTGATCGGCTATCGCCGCCGCCGGGCGGAGGGAGGCATTCGGCAGTTCAACTCCAGCAGTTGGAAATGGCTGATCCGCTGCCTGATGGGGCTGAAGATTCGCGATCTGGACTGTGCGTTCAAGCTGTTTCCGCGCTGGGTGGTCGAGTGCCTCGAGATGCAGTCCGAGGGGGCCTGCATCAGCGCCGAGATCATGGCCCAGTGCATGCGCGGCGGCGTGTCGATCACCGAGGCGCCCGTGAATCACTACCCGCGTTCGGCCGGCAAGGCCACCGGCGCCAACTTGAAGGTGGTGCTCAAAGCGTTCCGCGAGCTGCCCGTCGTCTGGCAGTACCGGAAGATGCGGCCCTGGACGCCCGATCGGCGGTTGGTCGAAGCGGGGTCAGCGCCGTGGCGGAAGCGGCGAAACGGCTCCGCGAAGATCTCACCCGTTTTAATTACCGAGCCGCTCGCAGCCGACCTGCCGGTGACGGCCATGGGGGAACGTTAGGTGAGCATCGCGGTTCATCCTCGACGAAAGCTTGCGGCGGCAGCGGATGCGCCCTCGCAGGCGCCGAAGCGCCGGCTCGACGGCGCGCACTGGACGCTGACCGAGCCAAAGCTCAAGGTCTGCATGCTGGCGGCGTGTCCCTTCCCGGCGAATCACGGTACGCCGGGCTCCATTCGCGAGCTGGCCGAAGCAACGGCCGACCGCGGGCATGAAGTGCATGTGGTGACGTACCACTTCGGCGAAAACCTGCCGCTGCGGGGCGTCCAGTTGCATCGCATTCCCAACTGGACAGGCGAAAACCAAGTCATCGTCGGGCCGACGAAGTATCGGCCGCTGTACGACTTTCAAATGATCTTCAAGACAATTCAGGTGATGCGCCGCTACGGCTGCGACCTGATGCACGCGCACGGCTACGAGGCGGCGCTGGCGGCGGCGTTTGCCCGGCCGCTGGTCCGGCGGCCGATTTTGTACAGCGCCCACAATCGGATGGGGGACGAGCTGGCCAGCTACGGGTTCTTCAAGAGCGAGCGTGTGGCGAACGGCCTGGCCTGGGTGCTCGATCGCACGGTGCCGCGGATGGGCGACCGCTGCATTCCTCATAGCGTGAACCTGCAGAAGTTCCTAATCGAGCGCGGGCTCGGCGAACGCTCCGAACCGGTGCTCAATTTCGGCATCGACTTCGAGAATCACCCGTGCGGCAACCGCGAGCGGCTGCGGCGCGAATGCGGCCTCGGCGATGAGCCGGTTGTGCTGTACTCGGGCGTCATCGACCAGTTCCAGCGGCTCGACTTGCTGATTGGCGCCATGGCCCACGTGCTCAAGCGGATTCCACGGGCGAAACTGCTCATTCTGGCGAACGTGCCCAATGCGAAGCATGAGGCGGCGATACGCGACGAGGCCGAGCGGCTGGGCATCGGCTCGCGCGTGATCTTGAACACGCCGTGCGACATGGAAAAAGGGCTGCGCCTGCTGTCGATCTGCGACGTCGCCGTCGTCCCGCGGCCACAGGCGCCGGGGTTCCCGATCAAGCTGCTCAATTACATGGCCGCCCAGCGAGCGTGCGTGATGTACGCCAGCTCGGTGAGCGGTCTGTCGCACGGCGAGCATGTGTGGCTGGCCGGCGAGGACACGAGCGACGCTCTCGGCGCCGCGATCACGCGGGTGCTGCGCGATTCCGCGCTGCGTACGCGAATTGCCGCCGGCGGTTACTACTTTGTTCGCAACCGCCACGACCGGCGGGCCGTGGCGGCGCATCTGGGTCAGGCGTATTGCCGGCTGCTCGAGCCGACGCGGCGGTGGAAGGAAATTGCCAGGCGGCCCCTCGTGCCATCGGTCGCTGAGAACCCGGCGGCCAACCTGTGGGACGTAGCGGCGACAAGTCCGTTGGAGGTGGAACTGAATGGCGTCGCGTAAGCACTCGGTACTCATTGTCGGCCTCGACGGGGCGACGTTCGATTTGATGCTCCCGTGGATCGAGCAGGGGCGCCTGCCGCATTTGGGGCGGGTGCTGCGGAGCGGCGCGCGCAGCCGGCTGGAGTCGACGATTCCGCCGATCACGCCCTGCGCGTGGTCAAGCTTCATGACCGGCAAGAATCCCGGCAAGCACGGGCTGTTCGACTTCATCGAGCCGGACGGGCACCAGGGCTTTCGCTTTACGAATGCGTCCTTCCGCGAAGGGGACACAATCTGGGGCCTGCTGAGCCGCCACGGCCGCCGCGTCGGCGTGGTCAACGTCCCGATGACGTACCCGCCCGAGCCGGTCAACGGCTTTCTCATCTCGGGCCTCGACACGCCGCATGAACACAGCCAGTACATGTACCCGGTCGAAATCCGACAGGAGCTGCGCGAAGCGGGGATTCGCTACCGCATCGATCAGCAGCACCTGGGGAATATGCGGACCAACGCCCGCCGAAGAGCCCAACTGGATTCGATCTTCGAAGCCGAAACGGCGCGGACGGCGACGCTGCAGCATCTGAGCGAAGGCCGCAACTGCGATTTCCGGATGATCGTCTACGGCGCGACCGACCAGGTGCAGCACCATTTCTGGCACTTCATGGACGAGACGCACGACAAATTCGACGCCGAGGGGGCCAACGAGTTCCGCCATGCCATTCGCGACACGTACATGCACTGCGACGAGCAACTGGGGCTGCTGCTAGACGAGTGCGACGACGACACGATCGTGATCGTCATGTCCGACCACGGGTTCGGCCCGATGACCAACGTGCGGCTACGGATGAACCAGATTCTGCGCGACGCAGGGCTGCTGACCTTCGACGAAGCCGCCGCGCCTGGGAAGCTGAAGCAGGCCGTTGCCGGGTGGCTCGATCGGCTGCTGCGATCGACCTTGTCCTCCGACATGAAGCGAACGATCGCCGGACTCCTGCCGAAGCTGCGGGTGTGGTTCGAGAATCTCGACGAGGCGAAAATCGACTGGACCAAGACCAGCGCCTACGTGAACGAGGCGTACCGCTCGAGCCCGGCCATTTGGCTCAACCGGCTGCAGGAGCTGAGTGACGCGGACGTGCACGAGCTGCGTGATCGGATTGAAATGCTTATGCTCTCGCTGGTCGATCCGAAAACGGGCGGCCTGGTGGTCAGCAACTGCTACCGGCCGCAGAACATCTATCATGGGCCACACACGGCCAAGGCGCCCGACCTATTGCCCTCGTGGTGGGAGGACGGGTTCTTGCTCGATCAGAGCGAGGCCGGACCGAACGCTCCGCCGGCGGTGGAGCGCTCGACCGCGCCGCTGGAAGGAGGCGTCGAGTTCGCGGCGTCGCACCGGCTGGACGGCGTGCTGATGATGAGCGGCGGGCCCCTGCGAAAGGAGTTCGCCTTCGAGGGAGCGCGGATCATCGACGTGGCGCCCACGGTGCTCTACCTGATGGGGCTGCCGGTGCCGGACGACATGGACGGTCGCGTCTTGGTCGAGGCGATAGAGGAGGAGTTCGTCGAGACGAATCCGATTGAGTTCGAAGCGGCCGAGGTAGACGCGGAAGCCGACGCCGACGAGGCAAAACAGAGCTTTACGCAGGACGAGTCGGAGTTGATCGCGAAGCGGCTCCAGGCGCTTGGATACATCAAATAAATGGTTTGAACATTGTCACCCCGAGGTCCTCCGAGGAGTCCGGTTCGCAGATTTCGACGTTACGGCAAACGGGGGCTCGGTGCCCGTGCCGGACCCTTCGGCGGACCTCGGCGTGACAGACGTCAGGCGTGACAAGGTTTTGGAGTTTTTAATGGCACGTGTGTTCATCGTAGGTTGGGACGGCGCCACGTTTGATTTAATCGAACCGTGGGTCGCCGAAGGCAAGCTGCCGAATATCGCCGAGGTGATGCGCCGCGGCGTCCACGGCGAGCTGCGCTCCACGCTCCCGCCGATGACGTTCACCGCCTGGTCGAGCTTCATGACGGGCAAAAACCCCGCGAAACACGGCATTTACGACTTCACCCGCCAGCGCCCCGGCACGTACGACCTGGAATTCGTCAACGGCGGCGAGCGCAAAGCGGTCTCGTTCTGGAAGCTGCTGAGCGACGCGGGCAAAAAGGTAATCTCAATTTCCGTGCCGTGCACGTATCCGCCCGAGAAGGTCGACGGCGTGATGCTCAGCGGGTTCGACGCCGCGGGCCTCGGCGGCAGCAGCTCGAAGCTCGACGCCCGCGGCATGTATCCGCCGGAAGTGTTCGATGAGTTGGAGGCGGCGGTGGGCGGCCATCCGATCGGCTCGTTCCCCGTGGCGGAGATCAACGCCGGCCAGCCCGAGGCGGCGGTCAAGAAGATTATCGACTGCATCGGCCGCAAGGCGGCGACGGCCAAGTACCTCCTGCAGTCGCGCGACTGGGATTGCGCGATGATCCTGTTCGGCGAATCGGACGGCGCCGGCCACCACTTCTGGAAGTACTGCGACGGCCGGTCGCCGCAGTTCTGCTTCGAGCCGCCGTCGATGCGGGACAGCATCCTGCGGGTGTACCAGGAACTCGACCGCGAGCTCGGCGAGCTCAAGCAACTGATGCCGGTGGACACGACGCTCTTGATGATGTCGGACCATGGCTTCGGCGGCGTGAGCACTACGGCGCTCTACCCGAACTGCTGGCTCCGCGAGCAGGGGATGCTTGCATTCCGCGGCGGCGTCTCGCGGTGGATCTCGCGGCGGTTGGACGCCCTCAAGCACCGGGCCGTCGCGACGCTTCCCAACGCCGTGCAGAAGTTCCTCTCTCGATTCGCACGCAAACAGCTCGGCGGCATCGAGGCCAAGGTTCGCTACGGCATCATCGACTGGAGCGGCACCAGGGCGTACTTCGAGGAGAACCCCTATTACCCGTGCATGCGGATCAACCTCAAGGGCCGGCAGCCGCAAGGCGTCGTCGAGCCGGGCGAGGAGTACGAGAAGCTGCGGACCGAGTTGATCGACCGGCTCGAAGCGTGGCGGCATCCGGAAACGGGCGAAAAGATTGTTGAACGGGCCTATCGCCGCGAGGAAGTGTACAGCGGTCCTCAACTCGACGAGGCGCCCGACATCGTCGTCCATTGGTCGACGCACAAGGGTTACACCTACGCGTTTAAGGTGAGCTCGAAGAGCAGGCATCTCCATTGGATTGAGGAGCTCGACGCGAGCACGCCGGAGAACTTCGCGTTCTTCACCGGCAAGTCGGGAAGCCACCGCGACAACGGCATCTTCCTGGCCGAAGGCCCCGGGGTGCGCGAAGGGCTGACGCTCGAAGGGACGCACATCATGGACGTGGCGCCGACGATTCTGCATTTGCTGGGAGTGCCAGTGCCGGAGGATATGGATGGGCGGGCGCTGGTCGAGATGCTCGAAGCGGGTGCGGCAAGCGAGGTGGAGATCGGCGCAGCGGCGACTGCCGAGCCGGTGCTCAGCGCCGCGGCCGAACTGAGCTACACGGAAGAGGACAAGGCGGTCATTGCCGAGCGACTGAGGGCATTAGGTTACATTTGAACGACAACGCCACTTAGCCCCCGGTCAGTGACCGGGGGCTAAATGAGAGAGCTTCGTGACTTTAACTACCCATCCACCCGATCCATCGCCGTTGGCCGATGAAGTGGCGGACGTTTCGCCGCTGGCGCGGATCGTGCGCAATAGCGCCTTCAACGCCGCGGGGACGCTGCTGATCGTGCCGTTCAACATGCTCGCGCTGTTCCTGCTGGCCCGCCGGCTGGGAACGCAGCCGATGGGCACGTTCGTTACGATCTTCTCGATCTCGGCGGTGATTCACTGGGTTGCCGACGCCGGGACGACCACCGTGCTCATGCGGCGAGTCTCGCGCGCTCCCGGGCAACTCCGGGCCATCGTGGGCGAAGCTGCTGGCGTGCTGCTGGTAGTGTGTATCGTTTCGGCGGCAATGTTCTTTCTGATCGCCACGCCGTGGATGGCTTTCGGCAGGACGGGGATCTCGATGCCCTTGCTGATTGTCGCCGCGACGGCCATGGCCTCGCGGCACGCGCTGGAGTTCGCCGCGAATGCGCTCCGCGGGCTGGAGCGATTCGAGTTTGAGAACATCTCGCGAGTGATCCAGACGTTTACTTTCTGCCTGTTCGTTTGGCTTTGGGTTTATCCCGACAATGGCGGGGCCCTGGGCGGGTTCATCGCGTTCGCCGCGAGCAACTTTATCGCTGTCGCCTTTCTGTGGGGCGTACTCATCGTGAAGTGGCAGTGCACTTCATTCACGCTGAGCCGCGCTGTGGTGCGCCAATGGTGGACAGAAGCCATTCCGATGGGCGCCGGCGACGTCGTTCGCCAGCTCTTGATGCACATCGACGTGCTGCTGTTGTTCGTCTTCCGGCCCCTGTCGCGGGTTGGTCTGTACGGCATGGCGGCGCGGCCGCTGCAGCCGCTGCAGATGTTGCCGCGGATTATCGTGTCGGTCACGTTCCCGGGCTTCAGCCGGGCGGCGCATCTGAATCGTTCGGCGATCAGCCGGATGTTCGCCCGGACGACGAATCTGCTATGGTCGGCGTCGCTGCCGATCAGCATTGGGATCAGCATGTGCGCAACGCCGCTGATTGTCGCCACGGCCGGGCCGGCGTTTGCCGAGGCGGCTGGCCCGCTGCAGATTCTCATCTGGGGCACGGGTTTGCTGTTCATCAACGCGCAACTTCGGTTTGTGCTGACGGCCCTGGACGCCGAGCAACGATACTGGCGGCTGATCTGTTACGCGTTTGTCGCCAAACTGCTGTTGGAGATCGCGCTCATACCGATTTGGGGCATGTACGGCGCCGCTTGGGGCAATTTGCTTGGGGAAGGCGTCTTGTGCGTCGCCGGCCTGTATACACTGCATCGGCTGGACGTGGCGGCGCCGCCAGTCTCGCAACTGTTGCGCGTGATGCCCGCCGCGGCGGCGATGGCGTTGGTGCTTTGGCCATTCTCGGGAGCCGACGCGCGACTAATTCCGATGCTCCTGGCGGGCGTCGTCTCGGGCATCGTGTATGTGATCGTTTGCCTGGTCACCGGCGTCTGGCCATGGTCCGATGTCATGCGAATTTGGGGCGCTATTACCAACAAGACCGCGCCGGCCGTCGACGAGGCGGTTGCCGGCTGAAAGATATTCACACGTTCGATTAGCTCCGCACGGCGGGGCGTTACTTCTGGAGGATTCTTCATCATGGCCACTTTCATCCGCTGGGCTGCCGGCCTGTTGCTGCTGGGGTGCGCGGTTGTCGCCGTCGGCGCCTGGCAGCTTCACGCACGAAACGCAATGATCGCGTGGGACCCGGCCAAGGCTCGCGATCACAACCAGCCGATTCCCGTGCGGACCGTGAAGGTCGAGGAGCGCGAGCTCGACGAGACCATCGGCGGCACCGCCGTGACAATGCCGGCGCAGACGGCGACGATCAGCATCCCGGTCAGCTCCTCGGCAGTGACCGACTGGCAGGTGAAGGAGGTCTTCTTCCGCCCCGGCGCGACGGTAAAACAGGG
>DASVCM010000105.1:0-3704 GCA_036381635.1 Lacipirellula sp. | reverse complement strand
GCACCGTAACCTGCATGCGGAAAGCAAGCTCATACTGCTCGATGCGCGCCAGCGTATCGGGCGAGCCGAACTCTTCGGCCTGGATGCGGTTGAGCTCGGCCAGCGCATCAAGACTGCGGCGGCGGACGTCGCGGCTCATGCCGGGCGGGTTATCGACAAACAGAATCGGATCGCCCGTATTGCGGCACTGCACGCCTTGGTAAACGCCGGGCAGGTAGCCGCTCCCCCAGACGCTCTTGCCGGCGTCGGGCGAGTTGCCTTCGGAGACGAGGACCATGAACCCCGGCAGGTCCTGGTTGATCGCGCCAAGCCGTATGTCGCCCAGGCGCCGAGCGAGGGATGGCCCAAAAGTTGATTGCCCGTTTGCATCAGAAGTTGCGCGGGGGCGTGGTTGAACTGTTCGGTCGTCATCGATTTGACGATCGTCAGGTCGTCGGCCACGCGGGCGAGATGCGGCAGCAATTCGGAGAACCAGGCGCCGTTCCTGCCGTGCCGCGTGAACCGGTAGGGCGTGCCGAGCAGCTTGGGCGTCCCTTTGATGAATGCGAAGCGCTGTCCTTCGAGCAGCGTGGAGGGACAATCCTGGCCGTTGCGCTTGACGAGCTCCGGCTTGTAATCCAGCAATTCCAAATGCGACGGCCCGCCCGCCATGTGAAGGAAGATGACCTTCTTCGCTTTGGCTTGAAGCTTCGGCGGTCGTGTTGCCAGCGGGTTGTCGGCAGGAGCGGCATGGGCGCTCAAATCGCCGAGCAACGACGCCAGGCCGATGCCGCCCAAGCCGACCTGGCACCGTCGCAGGAAGTGCCGCCGAGTCAGGGCCTGCAGATACTCACGCTTAGGATCCATGGGATTATCGGCTGCGGGATAACCGCTACTTGCTCAGTGTCTCATCGAGGTTCAAAAGCACGTTGGCGACGACCGTCCACGCCGCCAGCTCGGCCATGTCGGCCTCGGTTTCCGGCGGGCCAAGCTCGCTAGTCGCCATCTTTACGGCGGCGTCGGCGCTACCGCGATAGTGCTGCAACTCGGACTCGTACAATCGCACGAGCGTCTCAAGCTCAGCCGCTGCAGGCGGCCGCGCCAGCGTTCGCTCGAATGCGGAGCGCGCGACATTCGCTTCGTCGCGAAAGACCTCGACCTCCGCCATCTTCAAATAGTCGTGCCGCGGCAATTCGATGCGGACGAACTTCACATTCTCCGGCGGACGCACCGGTTCGACCTGCAGCATAACTTTTGACAGTGCGAAGCCGCCGTCCGCCGCACGGCCTGGGCCGTTGGCCGGCAGCGACGGGTGCTTCAGCGCCTCCAGCCGCAGGGCTGTAATCTTTCGCAAGTCCGTCTTGGCGCGAACTATGTAGGCGTCGCTGTCAGCGACTTTGCCCGAAACGACGACAGCGCCGTCTTCGTCGATCTGAAACCGAGCACCCGATTCTGTGGCCACTTCGCTAGGGACGATGACTTTCCAATCGACTTCGGCGGCGACGGCCGCTTCCCATTCGCGCTGCACCGGCGCAAGCGACTTTACGAGTTCCTCGCGCTGGCGCTCGCTCTCCGCCAGAGCACGGTCGAGTTCTTCCTGCAACTGTCGCTGCCTTTTCGTCGGCGTCAGCAGCGTCGGCTCCTGGTCGTAGCGGTCGGCGTCGGCCGTCTGGTTGAAGAACGCCAGCAGCTCGTAGTATTCGCGGTGCGTCAGCGGATCGTACTTATGCGTGTGGCACTGGCAGCAGCCATGATGACGCCCATCCACACCTGCATCGTCGTGTTCACGCAATCGATCACCGCGGCCACCCGATACTCCTCATCGCTGACGCCCCCTTCGTCGTTCTGCATCGTGTTGCGATGAAACGCCGTGGCGATGATCTGCTCGGTCGCGGGACTCGGCAGCAGGTCCCCGGCGAGCTGCTCGATCGTGAACTGATCAAACGGCATGTCGCTCAATCGCCTGTTCGACGCCTATGCCGAAGATGATTTGTCGGCCGCGGATGAGGCGGCGTTATGCCAGTGGCTGCGAGAGCGCCCCGAGCACGTCGATATGTTCGTTCGCGAGACCTTCCTGCATAGCGAGCTGTTCTCGCTGGCCCGGCAGCAGTACTTGCACGAGGGCGTGCTCCATCGCTCGCGGGATAACGCGGCTCGCGTGAACCGAGAGGTTCAACGGCGCGAAGTTCGCGCACAAACAAGACGCGCCGTGCGCCGCAGAGGCGCCGCCTGGATGATGGCCGCGGCCGCTCTGTGAGTCGCCGTCGGCGTGTGGTCGGGCTCGTGGAGCTGGATGTCGGCGGCGGTGGTGGGGCAGCTTACCCAGGCGAGCGCCGACGCCGTGTGGCAGCATCAGTCGGATGTTCTCAAGGCGGGTGAGTTTCTGCATGAAGATTAGCGGCTGCACCTGGTGCGCGGCCGGGCGCTGATCACCCTCGGCAGCGGCGCGCGAGTCGTCGTTGAAGGCCCCGCGGATCTGAGCATCGTGGACGATAATCGGCTCCGCCTGGATAAGGGTCGCCTGGGCGCCACCGTGCCGACGCAGGCGGTCGGCTTCACGGTCGACACTCCCCTCGGAGAGTTCGTCGACCTGGGCACGGAGTTCACGCTTGATTTGACCACTGCGACAACCTGCAAGCTCTACGTATTCACGGGTCTCGTCGAGGTGCGGCCGCAACGGGGCGGAGGCCGCCCCTTCCAGGTGGCCCAGACACAAGCAGTGAGCTACGACTCGGCCACTGACGCGGCGGAGCTGATACCCATCGGAGACGGAGAGAAGCTTGACCTTTAGCGCGCGTCGACTCTGCGTATAGCGGACCGGAGTCATTCTGAGCGGAGCGAAGAATCCGAAGAATCTAGCGCTACGCCAGATCCTTCGCTCCGCTCAGGATGACAGTCGCAACACTTATCGTGAACGCCTCTAGCCGTCTTTCCGACTCGCAAGGCAGAAAACGCCCATAGCGGCAAGAGCCAGCGCCGACGCGCCTGGCTCGGGCACGTTCAAACCGGCGGCAAGGATCGATGCACGCAGGCTCGACGAATTCGGAAACCCTTGCCGCCAGACGTCCAGGTCCGCGGCGTCGACAATTCCGTTTTGGTTCCCGTCGGCGCCGTTGCCCGGCGTGACGGCCGAACCTAACGTCCGCTGCCAGGCGAGCAGGTCCCGCCCATCGACGTCTCCGTCCAGATCATAATCGGCCTGCAATTGCGCAGTTGCTGCAATCGCCGCCGAGATGTCGTCGACGTACAGCGTGCCCAGCATCGCGTTTGAGCCGCCGCTGATGAAGCTGAGATCGAAAGATTGCGCCCAATCGGGCAGCGCCAACGTCGTCGTGAAGAGTTCAAACTCGCTCACCTCGCCGGAGAGGATGTAGTTTTGCTCCTGCTGGGGGTTCGACAGGCTGGGCCCGATGGCGCCGTTCGGCGAAAGCCGCAGTCGCGCGCGGAACTCGCTCCCCGGCTCGAGATCGAACTTCCAGAACCAGCTCAGCTCGAGCACGCGATCCTCGCCTTCGGGCAGTGCCGTCGCGTAGCTTCGCCACTCATCGACGCGGAGCGCGCTGGCGTCGGCGATTTTGAGCGAGTGCGTGGGACTCACCGCCGCGTCCGTCGCCCAGATGGCGCTGCTGCTGCGGTTCCAGGACGACGGCGTGCTGGCGCTCCCCAGCGGCGGCGAATCGACGTCGGGATTGGCAAGCAGGTTGTTGGGCAGAATCGTCGCGTTG
>DASVCM010000104.1:0-2547 GCA_036381635.1 Lacipirellula sp. | reverse complement strand
CAAAAGGCGCAAAAAGGAAAATGACGAATGACGAATGCATGTCGGTCCACGCGTCAGTTGTCACGAGCGACTCGTCTTTCTCTTTTTTGCGATTTTTGTGCCTTTTTGCGGCCGTTCAGAACTTTGATTTCTAACGGCTATTGAGGCGCCGATATGAACAGTTCACTTCAGCATCACACTCATGTGGCGGTCCGGCGGGGGCGCGTCGTGGGGCGGCGCGACTTTTTGCGGCAGTCGGCGGCCTTCGGGCTCGCGGCGGGCGCGCTGAATTGGACCGACGTCATCAGTTCGCGGGCCGAAGAGCTCCGCGACCGCGGCATGGCCTGCATCCTGTTATGGATGAGCGGCGGTCCCTCGCAGTTCGAAACCTTCAGCCCCAAGCCCGGCCACGCCAACGGCGGCGAGACCAAGGCCATCGACACGAGCGTCGTTGGCATTCAAATCGCCGAGAATCTGCCTCATCTGGCCAGCGTGATGGACGAGCTCGCCATCATCCGCTCGATGACCAGCAAGGAGGGCAATCACCAGCGGGCGACCTACCTGCTCCACCACGGCTACCCGCCGATGGCGAGCGTCAAGCACCCGTCGCTCGGCGCCAATGTGGCCGACCATGTGGGCGCCGCCGCGAGCGAGCTTCCCAGCTTCGTGCAGATCGGCGGCCGGCTCCCCAATGCCGGCGGCGGCGGCTTTTTGGGCATCGACTACGACCCCCTCATCCTGCAGTCGGCCACCCGCCCCCCGCAAGACACTAAGCCGCTCGTCGATCGCAATCGTTACGCCCGTCGGTTGCAACTGCTGGAATCAATGCAAGGCGACTTTGCCTCCGCCGGCGGCGCCCAGGTGGTGGCCGATCAGCAAAAGCTCGTGAAGCGCGCCGCCGAGATGATCCACAGCCCGAAGATGGAGGCGTTCGACTTGGAGCGCGAGCCGGCCAAGCTTCGCGAGGCCTATGGCGAGAGCGAGTTCGCCTCGGGATGCATGATGGCCCGCCGGCTGATCGAACGCGGCGTTACGTTCGTCGAGGTCGGCAGCCGCGGCTGGGACACCCATCAGGACAATTTCGAGAAGACCCGCGAGCTATGCGGCCAGATCGACCGCGGCGCCGCCCAGCTCATCGCCGACCTCAAATCGCGCGGCATGCTCGAGCGAACGCTGGTCATCTGGATGGGCGAGTTCGGCCGCACGCCGCAGATCAACCCCCGCGGCGGCCGCGACCACTTCCCGCGAGCGTTCAACGTCGCGCTCGCCGGCGGCGGCGTCCGCGGCGGCCAGGTAATTGGCGCCACCAACGACGCGGGGACGGAAGTCACCGACCGGCCCGTGACGATCCCCGATCTCTTTCGCTCGATCTATCACACGCTCGGCATCGACCCCGACTACGAAAACATGAGCGGCATCGGCCGCCCCATTAAACTCGTCGACGGCGGGGAAGTGGTTAGCGAGCTCTTTGGCTAAGACGGCCGCGAAAAGGCACAAAAGACGTAAGAAGGTGAATAACGAATGACGAATGCAAAGCCCGTTCATTCGTCATTCGGGAATTCGTCATTTTTTGCGCCTTTTGTGCCTTTTCGCGGCTACCTCTAATGGCCGAGGATGCGCAATGTCTTCGCGTCGGCGTCGATTTCAACCTGAGCGCCCAGCGGTACAGTCGCGTTCTGTTTGTGGTGGCCAATCGGGTAGTTCACCAGCACCGGAATGCCCGTGTCTTTGAAATACTGAGCGAGGACGCCGTTCGTCTCGAACCGCGCGTCGTCGGTCAGCTTATCCTCGCGAACGTACTCGGTGGTGAACTGTCCGAGCACCGCGCCGCGGATTTGCTTGAGCTTGCCGGCGAGCTTGAGCTGCGCGAGCATCCGGTCGATGCGGTAGGGCGCCTCGTTGACGTCTTCAATCAGCAGAATCGCATCGCGGCAATCGATGGCGTAGGGCGTCCCCTCCAGCGCCGAGATCAGCGATAGATTGCCGCCCACGAGGCGCCCAGTCGCCTTGCCGGAGCCGAACGATCCAACGTTTGCGACGGATTCTGGAACCTCAATGGTGTAGCCCGGCTCCTCGTGCGCTTCGAGGGCGCGGCAGACATACTTCGCCGTAAAGTCCGTCGGCCCGTCCTCGCCGCCGAGTCCCGAGGCCGGCCGCGGGCCATGGAACGTCACCATCTTCGCCTTCGCCTGCAGCGCCGCGTGCAGCGCGGTGATATCGCTGAATCCCAACAGCGGCTTCGGGTTTTCGCGAATCTTGTCGAAGTCCAACCGATCCAGCATCCGCATCACCCCATACCCGCCGCGAACGCACAGCACGGCGTCGACTTCATCATCGGTAAAGGCCTGCATCATCTCTTCAGCGCGGCGCTCATCCGTGCCGGCCAAGTAACCTTCGACGGCAAAAATGTCGTCGCGCATCTTCACTGTGTACCCACGCTCCTCAATCCGCCGCTTCGCCCGCAGCACCTCGTCCTTCTTCGGCGGCCCCGCCGGCGCGACGAACATCACCGTGTCGCCCGGCTCGAGCAGCTCGGGCCAGGTCATCGCCTCACGTTCCGCCGCGAAG
>DASVCM010000103.1:0-4561 GCA_036381635.1 Lacipirellula sp. | reverse complement strand
CCCAATCGCCGCACCTTCGACGCGCGGCTGGCCGAGTGCCTCGCCGAGTTTGAGTCGTCGCACAAGCCGTTCTCGCTCGTCATGCTCGACGTCGATTTCTTCAAGCAGTTCAACGACGCCCACGGCCACGTCGCCGGCGACGAAGCGCTGCGCACGCTGGCCCGGACGCTGCCGCAGCACATCAAGCGGAGCGACGTGGTCTGCCGCTTCGGCGGCGAGGAATTCGCCATCGTTCTCCGCGGCGCGCGAGTGCTGGAAGCGCAGGCCGCTGCAAATCGGCTTCGCGCCGCCGTCGAGGCGATGCCCATCGACATCGAGGGGCACTCGCTGCGGATCACGATCAGCCTCGGCGTCGCCGAAGCCATGCCGGGCGAGGACGCCCGTCGGATCGTTTCCTGGGCCGATGAGTGCGTGTACGCCTCGAAACGAGTGGGCCGCAACTGCACTCACTGGCACAACGGCACGGACTGCGTCTTCGCCAGCGAGCGCCGCGCTAAGGCCTTCGACCGCGGCCGCTCGGTCGCCCAGCGCCTATCGCGGCTCTGGCGGCACCGGGGCGAAGACCGGCTGGAGGCATTGCCGATCATCACCGACCCGGCCGTACTGGTCACCCTGCTGCAGCGTCGCATCGCCGAAGCGGCGCGCTCGGACGAACCCCTAAGCGTCCTGCTATTCACTCTGCCAGCATTCGAGGCGCTTAAACAGCGAATCGGCGAAGGCGAGGCCGGACGCATCGAGTCGCAAATGGTCTCGGCCCTTGCCGACGCGGTGCGCGACATGGACTACATCGGCCGCCTGAGCGAAGCCGAGTACGCTATCTTGTTGCCGCGATGCACCGAATCGGCCGCAAGAATTGTCGCGCAGCGCCTCACCGCGCTCGTGAAATCGGCCCTGGGCAGCGAAACCGGATGGACGAAGGATGTGGAGCCGGCCGTCGCGATTGCGCCGGTTGTCCATCCGATCACCGCCGAACAAGTCCTCGAGGCTGCCCGTAAGCAGCTCGTCCCGCAGGCAGCGCCGGCCGCTACTTGAGCGGGGCCCGCGACTTCCAGCTCACGAGGCCCGCGGAAACGCTCTGATCGGGCGCGTCGTTCGTTCACGCCAAGCCGCCGAGCATCATTCCGACGCCATAGGCCAGCGCTGCCGCGGCGCCGCCGATGGCGAGCGTTTCGAGACCCGACCAGTACCAAGTCTGTTCGACAAACCGCGCCTTGGCCGCCCCCACGGCGAAGAACGCCGCCGCCGTCATTACCGCGCACCACGTGAATGCGTTGGTCATGAGCCCAGGCAACAGGTACTGCATCACAAACGGTGCAAGCGGGACCGCACCGACGGCCACGAACGCCAATAGCGTCGCCAGCGCGGCCCTGATGGCCGACGGCCCTTCGAGCGAAAGGCCCAGCTCCTCGGTGAGCATCATGTCGATCCAGCGGTCGCGATCCGACGTGATCACCTCGACCGCCCGCTCCAGCTCGGGGCCCTCAAAACCCTTGCTCCGCACAATTTGCCGAATCTCCTCGCGCTCTCCCTCAGGATACCGGTCAATCTCCTCTCCCTCGATCCGCCGCGCCCGCTCGAGCTGCTGCCGCTCGGCCTGCGTCCCCAGGTAGTTGCTGGCGGCCATGCTGAACCCGTCGGCGATGAGGTTCGCCACGCCGAGGACGATCACCACTCCCGAGGAAAGCTGGGCGCCCGCCACGCCCGAAACCACCGCGAGCGTCGTCACCGCGCCGTCGATGGCGCCGTAAACGAAGTCGCGCAGATAGCTATGTCGCCGCCCGGCGCTCAACCGCGCCCGAATCGCCGCCGGCGTGTGGGCGGCGACGAAGTCTTCCGCATGAATTGCGGGTTCACGGTTCATTGTGTGTAATCCCGTGCCAAGAAGTTCAGGCGATGACCGCTTCCGCGGTCAATCGCCTTTGTAATCCCTCAAGACACCTGTCAAAATAAAAACCGCCGCCAGCTCTCCCATTCAGCCCCGTCCACAACTCTTCTGTTCCCCGATGCAATCCTTCGACGAAAACGGCGTTCCCACCATCCGCCGCTCCATCCCCATGGTCCTCTTCGGCTGGGCGCTGCTGGTGAACTTGTTTTATCTGTTTCCTCGCATGCTCGCACAGTACGCATCCTGGGTTTATTACGGCGTCGACGAGAGTGGAGCCGACGTCGGGCCACAGTGGCGGCAGATGTCTGTCGTCATCGGCGGCCTGTGGTTCACCCAGTACATTGTTGTGGCCGTGACGGCGTACGCCTTCTTCAACCGTCGCCGCGCAGCGCGACGGCTTGTCCCTGCCATGCTCATCGCGTCGATGGCCATTAGCGTCCTCGACGCCGCCTGGTGCATCTCGCTAGCTGCCGGCGACCAGGGTTTCATTGCCACGACGATACTGTCGACCGCGGCGCCGGCGCTATTCACCGTGGCTTGGACGATGTACTTCCTTCTCTCCAAACGCTTCCGCGAAACGATGGTCTATCCCCTCGAAGCACAGCCGTTGGTCTAACTGGCTCCGCACGCTGAGCCCTGACAAAGCGTGACGCTCCGCTTCGCACAGGAACGCCAACGACAACCTGGTCGTCACTTCCCGCGACCACCTGGCAGCTCCATTCAGACATGGCAAGAGTCACTTTCAGCCTGCGTACCTTCCTCCTCTTCGCGACTGCGGCCGTCCTGCTGCTAGGCTACGGGCAATATCGCCGGCAGCGGATATTGACGGTTTGTGAAGAGCTGAACAGAGACGGCTATTATTTCATGCTGCCCAGCGCATGGCACGACAGGATTTGGCAGCGTAAACCCACGGTCGGAGAATTCGTCCACGCTGTTGACGGTCGAGTAAGGCTAAAGATATGGCGCCGCTCAGCGGGAGGATCCTACGCAACGTTCGACGACGAACAAGGCGCTGAGCGACTAAAGAACCTCGACATGATCGAGCATGCTGCAAATGTCAACGAGGGCTCAGGTTTTACCCTTCAGCAGCTCGTGCTCATAGTGGCTGCTGCAGGTCTCCTCCTCGCGTATGGACAATATCGGCGGCTCTGGATTCTGAACGTCTGCACAAAGCTAGAGAACGACGGGTACATCATTGACATTCCTCGTGCTTGGCATGACTACATATGGCAGCGTAAGCCGACGGTCGGGTCCATCTTCTGCCACAACGGCCGAGAAAAGATGAGCAGACCTGACCCGCATCAAATTCCTGTACCGCCTGTTATGAAGGTCGGGGTTGGGTAAACTCCGCTGGGTTGCTGGAGCGGAGGAGTTGCTTGAGGCGTAGCCGAAAGCGACTCCGTAGCGGAAGCAGCCCAGCGGGCGGCGAACGCGGCCGGGGCCTGATACCCCAACGAGCCGTGCGGCCGGTGGTGGTTGTAATCGTCTCGGAAGGCCGCGGTGAGCTGCCTTGCCGCGGCCAGGCTCTCAAACTCTTCCATCGCCAGAAACTCATCTCGCAGCCGGCTGTGGAAGCTTTCGGCGTAGCCGTTCTGCCAGGGGCTGCCCGGTTGGACGTAGAGCGTCTGGACGCCGACCTGGGCGAGCCACTTGCGGATGGCGCGGGCGATGAACTCCGGGCCGTTGTCGCTGCGGATGCACTTGGGCACGCCGCGCATCGCGAGCAACTCGGCGAGCCAGTCGATCACGGCCTCGCTGGTGATGCCGCGATCGACCTTCAACACTAGACATTCTCGCGTGAACTCATCGACGATCGACAGCCACTTCAGCGACCCGCCGCTGGCCGTTCGGTCGAACACGAAGTCCCAGCACCAGACGTCGTTCGGGGCCTGGGCCGGACGTGCGACGACGCTGGCGGCGCTTGTCCCCACGGCTCGTCGTTTTCGCTTCTTCTTCGGCACTTTTAAGCCCTCCTTCCGCCACAGACGCAGGATGCGCGTCGCACTGGCACGGAAGCCTTCTTGTCTAAGCAGCGCCGCGATTCGGCGATAGCCGAACCGCGGACGCTCACGCGCCAGTTCCAGCATCCGCTTAATCACGGCCGGCTCGTCGTCGCGCGGCCTGGTCTTCCGTCGCTGACTCGATCGGGGTTGATTCAGGATCTGGCAGGCCCGGCGCTCGGACGTCGCAAACTGGTCCTGCAGCTTGACGACGGCCTCTCGCTTCCGAGACGGGCTCACCAGTTTCCCTCGGCGACGAACTTCAACATCTGAATGTCGAGGGCCTGGTCGGCCACCAGCTGCTTCAGTCGCCGATTCTCGTCTTCCAGCTTCTTCAACCGCACCGCCTCGACGGCCTTCATGCCGCCGTACTGGTTCTTCCACCGGAGATAGCTCGACTCGCTGACCTCCAGCGTCTGCAAGACGGCCGCCAGGTCCTTCCCGGCGGTGAGCATCGCGTCCGCATCACGCAGCTTGCGGACGATCTCCTCCGGGCTGTGTCGCTTCCTTCGCTTCGTCGACATTCAAGGTCTCCTTGCCCTCAACGGGCGCTTGAGACCTTCATACCGCGCGGATCAGGAATTCAATAGCAGGTCAGCAGCGTGACTTATCAATCGAGCAGCTTTAACTTCTAGACTATTGCAGCCGCCGCAGAAACTGCGGGCACTCTAAGTGG
>DASVCM010000102.1:0-2009 GCA_036381635.1 Lacipirellula sp. | reverse complement strand
TAGCTCGCCTTCTTCCCCGAGGCGAGCGTGAAGTCGCCGAAGGCCAGCGCCGTTTCGCGGATGAGCGCGATCAGAGCCTGCTTATCGTACATCGTGGCGTCTTCTCCCGGCTGCAACACAATTCAATACGAGGCGGCCGGTATACCACAAACGAATGCTGTCCGACAACTCGCCCATCGGCTTAGCGGCGAATCGTCACCCGCGAGCCGACCGAGAGGATGTCGTACACATCGTTCACGTCGGACGACTTCAGCCGGATGACGCGGCCCGGCGGCTGCGGCGACGCCGGATCGCTGCTCCCCGGCCCGCGGAGCACGGCGGCCTGCGCCGCCGGATCGGCAGGGTTCGCCAAGAGTAGGCTTTTATCTTCCGTATCGCCGCTGGCCTGAACGTAGACGCCGCCACTGGCCGGCGTTAGGAGCTTTTGATCGACGGTCCATTGGCCTTCCTCGATCACCGTGGTCGGATCGACGTCGATCGCGAACTTGCCAGCGTAACGGCGGTCGAGCATCAGCGTCATCGTGCGCTCACTAAGATCGACGATGGCCGAGAACTTGCCGCGGAGTACCTTCAGTTCCTGGCCAGGCTGCAGCGACGCCGAATCCGGAATGCCGTTGATCTTCGCCAGCAACTGCCAAGGGACATCGTACTTCTGGCCAATGTCTTGCAGCGTCTCGCCAGCTTGAACAATGTGAGCAGGTTCAAGCCGGTGAGCCGGCGGACCTTCCCAGATGACGCTGCCGGCCAGTTGGCTGAGGAGCGTTTCGACTTCCTGCCGTTCCTCGAGCGTCAGCGACGGATCGCCATACCATTCGGACAGGCGCTGCAAGGCTTGCGCGAGTTCGCCCCGTTCCAGGTCGGCCTGTACAGCGACGCGAACGGACGGATACAGCGAAGCCTTGGCGGGCGCCGCCGTTTCAGCCGCGTCGGTCGGGGTGATGGGGTCAGACGTCGCTGGCGAGGCGGGCTTTTCGCCTTGAGCGACTGCTGCTCCGGGAACTCCAACGCCAGGCGCAGTTTCGTCTCCGGGCGCAGTCGCGTCCGTGGCGGCCGCCGCACTTCCGACAAGCGGCTCAAAGTCTGGAGCCTCAGGGCCTTCCTCTTTTGTCGAATCGCCTTCGGGCGCAACCGGTCCTGTTGTACCTGGCAACGGCGGCATGGCCGGCAATTCGATCTTCGGTTCCGCACTTCGCGCAATCGGGGACGATTCGACTGTGGCTGCCGGCGCTGGCGCCGTCTTTGTGGAATCGCTCACCGCGGCGGGGCCTGGCGACCAACTCGGCGCGACGCCGCCCGCAGTGTCGGCTGTTGCCGTGGTCGTTGCACTAGCGCCGCTGGTGCTCGGCGTAAAGGCCGGCGCTGCGTCCGCCGCAAAGCTCGGCGGGGCTGTGGTTGCCGTCTTGCCGCCTGCGGTCGCGCCGCCGATTTCCAGCGGTCCCGCCGTCCACTCGCCGACGCCGGCCGGCACCACCGGCTCGGTTTCATTGATCTTCATGTATAGCACGACGCCGACGGCGGCCAGCAGCATGATCGTCAGCAGCGGGCGAAGGGAACTCACGGCATGTCCTCCGACAAGCGATAACAACGAAGGCCCCGCGGAGAATGCGCGCAAGCGGAGCCCATTGGCGCGCGGAATAGTAAGAGAACAGCCGCAGCCGTGCTATGGCATTTTCCTCCCGATGCTGGCGCCCTGTTGCTGCTTACGGGAGGGCGAGGCTGCCGAGCCGCAGCGCTGGCACTCGCTTCCCGGCTCGGCGGGCGCCTCGCCCTCCCGCTTGCAACTTGTCTAAAACGGCTCGATCACGCCCGATTCCGGCAGCAACGACCTCAGCGGGCATTCTTCGCACTTCGGCACGCGCTTGCACCACTGTTTGCCGACCTCAACGATCAGCGCATGGAGCTCATTAAACACCGGCGCCTCGTCCGGCAGTCCCGAAGCCACTTCCTGCTGCAATAGGTGATAATCCGTGTCGTAATCGACCCAGCCGTGCCGCGCCCAGATACGGTGC
>DASVCM010000101.1:0-5198 GCA_036381635.1 Lacipirellula sp. | reverse complement strand
CATTCCGAGGTCTTCCGAGGAATCCGGCCGGACCCCTCGGCGGACCTCGGGGTGACAAGGGCCGGTGGTATCATTACCGCTGGGCGGGTAGCACCCTAATTCGCATTGCCGCATCCCATCCCCTCTCACGATCCGCTCCCTTCTCCCACAGTCCGCTGGGGGAGAAGGGCTGGGGATGAGGGGGCTGACCCGCGCGCCGACTCCTCGTAGTAGGCACACTCCGTGTGCCGTAACCCGCGCACGTACGCACCCTCAGCGCCCCAAACTACGGCACGCGGAGCGCGCCTGCTACAAATAAGGACGACCATCGGCCGCGGAGCACGACGCGCGGTGTACCGCCTGGCTCGCCCAGCACGGCTATCGCGTGCTCCGTTTCCGCAATCACGAGGTGGATGAAGACGTGCGGCGCGTGGTTGATGTGATCCGTCAGGCGCTCGAAGTAACACCCCCAACCACCTCCGCATTCTCCCCTCCCGCACCCTCCCATCCAAGGGGAGAGAGCCGGATGGGGATAGGTAAACAGAGCCCACGCGTAACTCGAATCCTCCAGTCCCCTACCTGGGGGGGAGGGCTAGGGAGGGGGTCGAAGCGGGTACACGCGTCCCATGCTCTCTCGCTAGTTTGACTCATCCTACAAGCCCACGCGCGAGGTCCGTGGCGACGCGTTCTAAACTCCATCCGATTCCTTCCTTCACGACGTGACCAGAACGGGCGACCGAAATCGCCCGACTAAGCGCTGTCGCAACCCGGCTCACATGGGATGATTCTCGGAAGTTGAGGAACTGGCGGGATAGGGCATTTCTTATATGGCGTAAATCAAGGCGGGAGTATTCGATTCTTGGACGGTCCGTCTGGAAGGGCCGCAAGCCTTGAAGGATTCACAGAATTCTGGCTTTTGAGAAAAGCAATAGGGGAACAAGCCATGACCGTCAAACATGCAACTCCGGCAACCGTTGAAGAACTGGCGGCAATGAGTTCCAACACGAATATGCTTTACTTCGGTATTGGCACTGTCGAGGGAGATGATCTCCTCCGTTTCACCGCTGCTAACCTTAGCGCCGGTGAGTCATTGGTAGCAATTGACGGCGGCGCAGGATGCCTAGCAGAGATGGAATTGCCTGAGCGAACGCCAGCAATCGGGGCATGGTGCTCAATAGGCGCGCTAATAGGCTACGAATACGACTCGCAAGGTGTAGCTGAACTTATGGAAGAAGCCCGTAGATTCGTGTCATGGCATCAGTGAGTAGGATTGCTTCGCCATCTTCGGCAACCCGTCATGGTATCCGGCATCTGATGGGTTCCCGCTGCGCGGCGAACCCATTCTACTGTTTTGTCACACGCTGCTCAGTTCTGGCCGTAGGCACCCTTCAGGAGCGACCCCTCCGCTACGCCATCAACATCACCTTGGACGGCTGCTGCGATCACGAGGCCGGCGCCACCCACGAAGAGCTGCATCGCTACTGGGCCGAGCGCCTCGCCCAGGCCGACGCCCTCGTCTTCGGCCGCGTCACCTACCAAATGATGGAGGCGGCCTGGCGGTCGGTGGCCGAGAGCGGCGTGCGGCCCGAGTGGATGGCCGACTGGATGGAACCCTTCGCCCGCACGATCGACTCCGCCAAGAAATACGTCGTCTCCAGCACCCTCGCGGCGGTCGATTGGAACGCGGAGCTCGTGCGCGGAGAACTGGGCCCGGCCGTCCGGCAACTCAAGCAGCAGCCAGGCAACGGACTGTTCGTCGGCGGCGTGACGCTGCCGCTCGCGCTCGCCGAGCTAGGCTTGATCGACGAATACGAGTTCGTCGTGCATCCCAGGCTAGCCGGCCACGGCCCAACCTTGTTCGGAGGCCTCTCGAAGCCGCTCGACCTGAAGCTCATAAGCCGGCGGGAGTTCGGCTCAGGGGCGGTGGCGATGCGGTACAAGCCGAGATAAGCATGCGTCCGCTATAACAAAGCCTTCTGAAATATGCGTCTGTCCCGTACGAGCTAATACAAGTTATACGCGACGTGCGGCAAGCGCGGGCCTCAGCAGGAAGCGAGCGAAGGAAAGATATGACGCTAAAACGGATGGACAACGTCCTCATCGTTGTCGACGATCTCGAAGCGGTCAAAGCGTTCTTCATCGAGCTGGGCCTCACGCTCGAGGGCGAGTCGACCGTCGAAGGGCCTTTAGTCGGAAACCTGATCGGGCTTAAGGATGTCCGCGCCACGCTCGCGATGATGCGCACTCCCGATGGGCAGGGCATCGAGCTGGACAAATTCCACACGCCCCACGCCATCAGGTTTGGGCCCGTGGATGCGCCGATGAACACGCTCGGCATTCGTCGCATCATGTTCGCCGTCGATCGTCTCGACGCCGTCGTTACGCACATGCGGGCTCACGGGGCCGAGCTAATTGGTGAAATGCAGTACGAGGACGCGTACCGGCTAGCCTACATCCGCGGGCCGGAGGGCATCATTGTCGCCCTTGCGGAGCAGCTCGGCTAAGTGCGGCCCCAAGCCGCCGCCCAATTTTTCCCAAAACAGTTGCTGAAAATGGCCACCCGGTTTGCTAAGCTCGACCCAGCGTACTGAACTGGCGTTCAGATTCTCATAGGCAGCGATTTCCCCTTCAACCTCCACCCCATTCTTACCCCGCTCTTTGACATCCCGCTCGCGTTATCCACTAGCGCCCGATCCCTACGCGCGGCGACCACGCTCACGGCGTACGGACGGATGGCAGCTTGATGCGCCCCGCACTACGCGCCAGTAGAGGAGTTTTGTCGCCAAAAATAGCGCCAGGCGACAAAAAGGAGACGACAAAAACGATCACACTTTCGCCCCAAGCCAATTGGCGTACCGGAGCTTTATCACGCTCGCGGCGACTCATCGTCCCCTGTCCCGGACTGTGTTACCATGAATGACCCCTGAAAACCGACCCTCGCGCGAATAGGCGTTGCTATGGCCATCGACCCCTACGCCCCCTGCCCCTGCGGCAGCGGCAAGAAGCTGAAATTCTGCTGCCACGACCTGGCCGCCGACATCGAGAAGATCTCGAAATTCGTCGAGGCCGAGCAGCCGCACGCCGCCCTGAAGCATGTCGAGCACCTCCTCGAGAAGACCCCCGATCGGGCCTCGTTGCTTGACATTCGGGCGATGCTCGAGCTGTCGCTGCACGACTTCGACGCCGCCGAGAAGACGCTGGGCCACTTCCTCAAGGTCGCCCCCGAGAACCCCGCGGCCCATGCCCAGAAGGCGATCCTCGCTGCCGGCCGCGGCCACACGCCCGAGGCCGTTTCGCACCTGCAGGACGCCCTGGAGCTGACCAGCGACGCGATGCCACAGCGGGTGTTCGAGGCCATCGGCTCGGTCGGCCACGCCCTGCTGCTGGCTGGCGACCTGATCGCCGCCCGGGCCCACTTGTTGCTGTACGCCGGCGTCGCCCCGGAAGGGGACGACCGGGCGATCGAGCTCTTGCTCCGGCTGAACCTGCAAGGCGGCCTGCCGCTGCTGTTGCGCGACAGCCTGCTGCTGCAGGAGTCGCCCCAGGATTTCGCCCAGCGGGCCGCGTTCGAGGAGGCCAACCGCCTGGCTCGCCGCGGCATGTGGCGCCGCGCCTCGGCCGAGTACCACAAGCTCCACAATCCCGACAAGCCGGTCCCGGAAATCGTCTACAACCTCGGCCTGATGCAGGGCTGGCTCGGCGACCTGGAACGGTTCGCCGCTGCTCTGCACTACTTCGCGACGTTGGGCGTGCCGCTGGACGACGCGGTCGAGGCCGAAGCTTTGGCCCAGCTTGTCGATCCGAAGCTCGAGGAGCACAAGCTCAACTCGGTCCGCATTAGCTATCCACTGGTGAACGAGGACGCCGCAACCGAACGGCTGGCCTCCGACCGCCGCATCGAGCGGTACGAGCTCGACCCCGAGTCGCTTGAAGAGGACGAGATCACCCGCCCCCGCAGCACGCACCTGCTGCTCGACCGCCCCGTCCCCGCCAGCGGCGCCGACCTCACATTGGAGGAAGCCCCGAACGTGTTGGCGTTCATCAGCGTCTACGGCAAGCGGACCGACCGCGACGCCCGCATCGAGGTGACGACCGACGAAGGGGACCAGTTCGAACGCACCAAGGCCCTCGTCGCCGAGGTGCTCGGCGACGCGATCGGCGCCGAGGAGAAGACCGACGTGGTCGCCGAGAAAGCGGCGACCGACGAAGCCCTCAGTTGGCGCTGGCGGCTGCCGGACGACACGCCGCCGGCCAAGCGCCGCGAGCTGCTCAGCCAGCGCCGCCGCAAAGCGATTCTCGAAGATTGGGTCGACGCCCCGCGGGCGGCGCTGGGGAACCTCTCCCCGCGCGACGCCAGCCAGCGGCCGGATTTGCGGATTCCGCTGTTGGCCAGCGTGCTGATCATCGAGCAGGCGGCCGTCGATCCGGGCGAACGCGAGCTGTTCCAGCAGCTTCGCGATCAACTCGGCCTGCCGCGGGCGGAGTCGATCGATCCGTCGCAGGCTGACCTCGAGCGGCTGCCGATCACCCGCATCGTGCGGCTCGATCTGGCCAAGGCGCCGGTCGACCGCCTGATGCAGATGTTCAACCGGGCCGCCATGTCGGGCGCGGGCGTGGCGTCGCTCGCTCTGGCTCACGAGATCGTCGCGCGCGAAGACGGACAGATGGACATCGCCCCGGTTTATCGGCAGCTCGTTCGCGGCGAGCCCGATCCGGACAAGGCTTTGGAGTGGACGGCGAAGGCCAAAGCCTGGGCGGCCCGCAATCGCAAGCCCGGCGGCGAGTGGGCCCTCTTGGAGCTAGAGGTACAAATTGAGCGCGGCGATCCCATGGGCGTGCAAAATGTGCTGAACGACATTCGAGCCAACCACCTGAACGAACCCGGCGTGGCCGACGCGACCTACCGGCTGCTCTACTCGGCCGGCCTGCTTGCTCCGCGCGACGCCCAGGCCGCCGCCGCGATGGGCGGCCAGCGCGTGGACGCCCCGCAACAACCGGAGCCTGGCCGCATCTGGACGCCCGGGCAGGACGCCCCCGCAGCCGGCGGCGGCGCCAAGCCGGCCATCTGGACGCCCTGAGATGACGCCGGACCCTGCCCTCGACGACGACCGGCGTCACATGGCCCGCGCGCTGGAGCTGGCTCGTCGCGGCGAGGGCTATGTCGAGCCGAACCCAATGGTCGGCTGCGTCCTCACTTCGCACGGCCAGGTCGTCGGCGA
>DASVCM010000100.1:0-14133 GCA_036381635.1 Lacipirellula sp. | reverse complement strand
CCCGCCGCATTTCTTGTTGTTCTCCGAAGCCGCGCTCGACCGCCCGCAAGGCGGAACCTGGCGATTCGTGCTCGAGCAGGTTGGCGCCGCCGAAGCCCTCGCGGCTTCCGACATCGAGACGGCCGAGTGTCCCGAGCGGCTCGAACTGCTCGCCGTGGTCCGCGGGCTCGAGGCTCTCGATCAACCGGCGAGCGTCACGCTGGTGACCAAGAGCCGCTACGTCAGCCGCGGTCTCAAGCGCGGCCTCGCCGACTGGCGAGCCAACGGCTGGCAGTGGGAGCGCTTCGGCCGCGTCGTCCCGGTTCGCGACCACGATTTGTGGCGTAGAGTGGACCGGGCGCTCCAATTTCATCAGGTCGAGTGCCGGCTATGGCAGTTCGACGAGAGTCCTCAGGCGGCGGCCGTCGAGCTTCCGTCTTCTGAGGAACAAAGGGAACTGCCAGTCATCCGCCGCCGCCGATCCGCCAACGGCAGCCTCGGCGCCTGGTCGCGACGAGCCGCCGCGGCTCTCGGCGACGCCTTCCGTCCCGCCGGCCTGGCCGCCGGCTGATCAGCGTGGCCGGTGGCAAAGCGGACGAGATGCATCCGTTACTGTCACTGATCACCTGTTCCCCCCAAGCAATCACCCACCGCATCTTGTACAACTACACACAGGATAGACCCGCCGTGCGATCCACCGTCGACGTTAACGCCATCAATCCGGTCATCTATGGCTACCACGAGAACCCGTTCGCGGTCCTCGGTCCTCACGAGATCGAAGAGAACGGGCGCCGCGCACTGGCGGTTCGCGCCTACCTGCCGCAATCGCAGCAGGCATGGCTGGTCGATCCGAGCGCGGGGCAGTCGAAGCCGATGCGCAAGATTCACCCGGCCGGATTGTTCGAAGCCATCTGCGCTCCGGAGATCCACGACGTGAACAATGGCCGAACCTATCAGTTGCGGGCCGTCGACTCCTCAGGGGAGCAGACGACGATGCACGACCCGTACGCCTTCCCGCCGCTCCTGGGCGACTTCGACCTCCATCTGCTGGGCGAAGGGACGCACTGGAAGAGCTACGAAAAGCTTGGCGCCCATGTCCGCACCGTCGGGGGCGTTACGGGCGTGAACTTCGCCGTCTGGGCGCCGAACGCCGAAAGCGTGAGCGTCGTCGGCGACTTCAACGGCTGGGATCGCCGCAAGCACGCGATGCGCAAGCACATCCCGGGCGGCGTATGGGAGCTGTTCATCCCCGGCGCCAAGGCCGGCGTGCTCTATAAGTTCTCGGTGAAGAGCCGCGGCGGCCACGTCGAGGAGAAGTGCGACCCCTACGGCTTCGCCGCCGAGCTGCCGCCGCGGACCGCGAACATTGTTGCCAACCTCGATGGCTACCAGTGGAACGACCATGAGTGGATGACGCATCGCGCGGCGGCCAACGGGCTGAACGCCCCGATGTCGATCTACGAGGTCCACCTCGGCAGTTGGAAGAAGAACCACAACGGCCCGACGCAGTGGCTGAATTACCGCGAGCTGGCCCACCAGCTCGTCGAGTATTGCCAGAAGATGGGCTTCACGCACATCGAGCTTATGCCGATCAGCGAGCATCCGTTCACCGGTAGCTGGGGTTATCAAACGGTCGGCTACTACGCCGCCACCAGTCGCTACGGCTCGCCCGAAGACTTCATGTACTTCGTCGATCACTGCCATCAGCACAACATCGGCGTGCTGATCGACTGGGTGCCCGCCCACTTCCCGAAGGACGGCCACGGCTTGGTCCACTTCGACGGCACGGCCCTCTACGAACACGCCGATCCTCGCCAGGGCGAGCACCCCGACTGGGGCACCAAGGTCTTCAACTACGGTCGCAATGAGGTGCGGAACTTCCTCACCTCCAACGCGCTGTTCTGGCTCGACAAGTATCACATCGATGGCCTGCGGGTCGACGCCGTCGCATCGATGCTCTATCTCGACTACAGCCGCAACGAGGGCGAGTGGATCCCTAACCAGTACGGCGGCCGCGAGAATCTCGACGCAATCCACTTCCTCAAGGAGTTCAACGAGCAGGTTCACATCCAGTACCCCGGCGTGCTGACCGTCGCTGAGGAATCAACCGCCTGGGGCGGCGTCTCACGGCCGACCTACGTCGGCGGCCTCGGCTTCAGTCTCAAGTGGAACATGGGCTGGATGAACGACACGCTCCGCTACATGCGGCACGAGCCGATTCACCGCCAGTACCATCACGACGAGCTGACGTTCTCGCTGATCTACGCGTTCACCGAGAACTTCACTCTGCCGTTCTCGCACGACGAGGTGGTCCACGGCAAAGGCGCGATGCTCGACCAGATGCCCGGCGATCTATGGCAGCGGTTTGCCAACCTGCGGCTGCTCTACGCCTACCAGTGGACCCACCCCGGCAAGAAGCTGCTGTTCATGGGAAGCGAGTTCGGGCAGTGGAACGAGTGGAACCACGACCACGAGCTGCAGTGGGACCTCTTGCAGTGGGACACCCACCAGGGCGTGCAGAAGATGCTGGCCGACCTGAACGGCATCTACCGCCGCGAGCCGGCGCTGCACCAGGTGGATTTTGAACCTACCGGGTTCGAGTGGATCGACTGCCACAACTACCAGGACAGCATCCTGGCGTACATTCGCCGCGGCAGCGACCCGTCGGACTTCCTCGCAGTGGCCTGCAACTTCACCCCGGTGCCGCGGCACAACTACCGCCTCGGCGTCCCGGCGGGCGGGTTCTACCAGGAGATTTTCAACTCCGACTCAGCCTTCTACGGCGGCAGCAACGTGGGGAACTACCCTGGCGTGATGGCCAGCGAAAGCGAAAGCCACGGCCGGCCGTTCTCGATCGAGCTGACGCTCCCGCCGCTGGCCGTAGTCGTCCTCAAGCCGCAGCGTTAAACGAGTCGCGAGCGACCAGCGGCGCCCCTAGCCGCGAGCTAACAGCTCGCCGGAGAAGCGGCAAACAGGCCTGCCATGGCGAAGCATTTTGAAGCTTCACCGGCGGCCTGTTAGGCCGCGGCTACCGACATCGCCGCCGCATGGATCAATTCTGCCGCTGCGCGAGGCGCTCCTGGCGCTGGGCGAGCCATTCTTCGTTGAATTCCAGCCCCGCGCGCTCTTCCAGGATCTCGCGCTCGACCGCGTTGTTGAACAGATAGTAATGCTCGTTGAGCATGTCGATTCGCCCGCCCCAGCTCCCTTCCTCTTCGAGGAAAAGCCGCCGCAACTCATCGTCCGGGTACTGCTTGCGATCAAGCCGAATCACGTAGGCGATCGAGCGGTCGGTGTTCATCACGGCGGCCGCTTCCTTGCCGTCGAGCCCAAAGGCCGTCTGCATGAACTCCTGGCCGACGTTCTTTAGCTCGGGAACGTCGCTCAGCACAGGCGGCGTGCCCGTGCCGGCCTGGCCAACCGGGTAGCTCCGCCAACTGAAGAAGGCGGTCGGCTTGATCACGTCAAACCCGCGCTCGGCAAAGAAGAACTGATCGAACGGGGCGCCCGATTTGGTGACCTCAGCCGCAAGCTTCTCCGCTTCCTTCTCGGCCAACTTCGCCGCCTCGGCCCGCTTCCACGCCTTGGCGACCTCGTCGCGGACTTCCTTGAACTCCGGTATCCGGCGCGCCGTGTCCTCGATCTTCGCCACCAGGTAGTAATCGCCGCCAAGGTCCAGCGCAAGGAACGGCTCGTAGAGCTGGAGCGTTTGATACGCCGCCTCCATGACCGTAGTGGCCTGCGTGGCGGCGTCGCGCGCCTTGCCGACGGCCGTATCGAATAGTTCCCGAACCGTCAGCGGCGTCGTCTTCTCGTACGTCAGCCCGTACTGGTCGGCGAGCCACTTGAGGTCGGTCAGCTTGGCCGGCGGTTTGGGCGCCGGCTTCTCGCTTTCCTGCGCGGCGGCCACCTGGCTGCCGTACTGGTTGTACTCGGCCTGAAGCTGCGCGGCGGCTTCGCTCATGGTCCGCTCGAGCTCCTCGACCGCCTTGTCCGTGGCGATCCGCCGACGAATCTCATCGCGCACGTTCTCCAGCGGCTCATACTCGACGTCTTCATCGGCCGGTAGCGCGGCTGCGGGATCGATGACGCCGCCCGAGGCGCCCCCCGGGACGTTGTCGGTTGCGGGCGTGGTCGCCGGCGCCGCAGCGTCGGCAGAAGCCTCCGGCGCCGGCGCTTCCTGCGCAGCTTCGCCAGTAGCTGCCGGTTCCGTTGGCTCTGTCTCAGATTCGCCTTCCGTCGCGGCAGGCTCCTCCACGGTTTCAGCCGCCTGATCCGTGGCGGCCGGTTCCTCTTGGAACGACGCCAAGCGGAATGGGCTCGGCTGGCGAGCCTCGGACGAGCTTTCGTTGGCGTCTTCAACGGGCGGAGCAGCCTCGGCAGGCGCAGCCTCAGTCTCCGAAGCACTCTCTTCAGCCGGCGCACTTGGCGTCTCACCCGCCGCGGGCTTGTCCGCACTGCTTGCATCTTCGCGACCCTCAACACTAGGCGTTGCCGGAGTCTCAGGCGCATCGGTCGCCGGAGCATCAAACGCATCCGCCCCGGGCAGGCTCATCTTGATGAACTCGGTCCGCTTATTGCGCTCGTAGTAGTCCTTGATTTCCTCTTCCGTCACCTGATCCAGCAGCTTCTCGGTGCGGCCGGCCACGCTCCCCATGAGATACTGCAACCGCACGCGCCGGGGCTCCGCGAAGCCTGGTTCGGCGACCGGCAGTTCGCGGCCGCGCTGCTGCTGGAACCGGCCGGGATCGAAGTCCTTATAATCGTTGTAGAAGGCCAGAAGCTGATCCTCGGTCGGTTCGGGTACTTGGTCGATGAACTTCTCGACCGGCAGCGCCGCCGCCTCGATGGAAATCCGCTCGTTCACCTTCCGCCAATCGTTCCACCGCTCCTGCGGCAGCACGACCATGCTGGCGTCGGCGAACGTGCGGCGATAGAAATGGGCCAGCAGCAGCTTGCGGAGGGTGTTGAAGACGATCGATTCGTTCGCCCGCGCGTTCCCCTGGCCGATGTTGTCGAGAATCCGCTCGACCGTCTGGCCGTCGACGTTCTTCAGTCCAAGTTCCTGGATGTAGTGATTGATCAGCGAATCGCTGACGGTCATGCCGGATTTCTCGGCCAGGTCCGCGATCACCTCGATGCCGATCACCTCCGTATCGAGCTGGTCCAGTTGCGGCTCGTTGAGGAAGAACTGCGGGACGTTCGCCGGAAAGTCGTAGCCCGTGGAGCCGCCGCCTTGAACGAACACGGCTTTTAGAAACTCGTCGGTAATCCGCCGCTGGGCCATCAGCGAGTTGAGCTGTCCAGCTGTGAGCTTGCCGCCGTCCCAGGTAGCGACGACCTGGTCGACGCCGTTGTCCCCGCCGCCAAAGCTTCCGCGGCCAATGGCATCGCCGACGACAAAAATGAAAATTGCCAGCACCGCCGCCACGGCGAGAAAGACCTTGGTGTGCTTGCGGAAAAACCGAAACGGGCTTGCCATGGAAACGTCCTGAAAGAATGAAGCGATTAGCTGTTAGCTATCAGCTTTTAGCCAATGCTGGGCAGGCGCCTTCTGGCTAATAGCTATCAGCTAATAGCTAACGGCTTTCGCCCGCGAGGCTTGACAGGCCGCCCGGGGCAGAAGTAATGATTGACCAGCGTGGGAATCACAAAATTAAGGATGCTGATTCTATTGGGAATCGACGTAAACGCAATCCCAACAAGGAAGTATCGCCGATCGGCGGCTTCCAGGGCAAGTGGCGCCGCGGGGCGCCAGCAGCGCGACCGGCTGTAGCAATTGCTCTACGCTTGCGGCTTAGCGAAAGTTTGTTTACGCGCTGCTGCGATGCAGGCGGATAATTGAACCACGAAGACGCCAGGGGACAGGAGACAGGGGGCAGGAGTCAGAACATGACGCCGCCTTTCTTCTTCCTGGCCCCTGATTCCTGATACCTGACTCCTGAACGATGGCCAAAAAGCAATCCACATCCGCCGCCAATGGGGGCCAGGCCCTTGTCATCGTCGAGTCGCCGGCCAAGGCGAAGACGATCGGTAAATATCTTGGCAAGGGTTTTCGGGTCGAGGCCAGCATCGGCCACATCCGCGACCTGCCGCAGGGCGCCAAGCAGGTGCCGGCCCAATATAAGGGAGAGTCGTGGGCGAACCTCGGCGTGAACGTCGAAGACCACTTCACGCCGATCTACATCATCCCGCCGGGAAAGACTAAGCAGATCAAACTGCTGAAAGACCAACTCAAGGCGTCCAACGCCCTGTACCTGGCGACGGACGAGGACCGCGAGGGCGAGGCCATCAGTTGGCACTTGCTCGAGGTGCTTAAGCCGAAGGTGCCGGTCCATCGCCTCGTCTTCCACGAGATCACCAAGGACGCCATCCAAGACGCTCTCGCCTCGCCGCGGCAAGTGGACGAAGGGCTGGTCCGTGCTCAAGAGACGCGGCGGATTCTCGACCGGCTGTTCGGCTACGAGGTGTCGCCGCTGCTGTGGCGCAAAGTGCGGCCGAAGTTATCGGCAGGCCGGGTGCAGAGCGTGGCGGTACGGCTCATCGTCGAGCGCGAGCGCGAGCGAATGGCGTTCCGATCGGCGACCTGGTGGGACTTGCTCGGCATCTTCGCCAAGGCCGATCGGCAGTCGCTCGAAGCGACGCTCGTTTCGGTGGATGGCCGCCGCATTCCCGCGGGAAAGGATTTCGACTCGGCGACCGGCAAGCTCAAGAACTCGGACATGATGCTGCTGGACGGGCCCGCCGCCGAGGCGCTCGCCCAGCGCATCCGCAGCGGCGACTTCCGCGTGACGAACGTCGAGGACAAGCCGTATACCTCCAAGCCCTATCCGCCGTTCACCACCAGCACGCTGCAGCAAGAAGCCAATCGCAAGATGGGTTTCACGGCCCGGCGGACGATGCAGGTCGCCCAGAGCCTGTACGAGAACGGCCACATTACGTACATGCGTACCGACTCGACCAACCTCGCGTCGGTCGCCATCGACGACGCCCGGCGGCTGGTCAATGAGAACTACGGCAACGAATATCTGCCCGCCGAGCCGCGGACATATCGCTCCAAGGTGAAAAACGCCCAGGAGGCGCACGAGGCCATTCGCCCGGCGGGCCATCCGTTCGAGTTGCCGGACACGATGCGGTCGCAGCTCTCCAGCGATGAGTTCCGGCTGTTCGAGATGATCTGGAAGCGGACCATCGCCAGCCAGATGGCCGACGCCCGCGGACGGCGGATTTCGATCACGATCGAAGGCGAGGGCTGCGTCTTCCAGGTCAGCGGCAAGACGATCGATTTCCCCGGTTACCTGCGCGCGTACGTCGAAGGTTCGGACGATCCGACCGCCGACCTGGCCGACCAGGAGCGCGTGCTGCCAAGCGTCGACGTCGGCGAGCGGCTGACGTGCACGAACCTGGAAGCGAAAGAGCACACGACCCAGCCGCCGGGCCGCTACAGCGAAGCGTCGCTCACCAAGGCCCTCGAAGAGCGCGGCATCGGCCGGCCGAGCACGTACGCCTCGATCATCGACACGATTCAGGCCCGGAATTACGTCTTCAAGAAACAGAGCGCACTCGTGCCGACCTGGGTGGCGTTCTCCGTGGTGCAGTTGCTCGAAGAGCATTTGTCAGCACTAGTGGATTACCAGTTCACCGCCCAGATGGAAGATGATCTCGACGCGATAAGTCGCGGCGAGCAGGAATACGTCAGCTACCTGGAGAAGTTCTACTTCGGCAACGGGTCGCCAGGGCTGAAGAAGCAGCTCGACCACAAGCTCGATGAAATCGATCCGGCGCGGATCGGCCGCATCCTCATCGGCAAGCCCGACGGCGGCGAGCCGGTGCACGTGAGGGTAGGGCGGTACTCCCCGTTCGTCGAGCAGGGCGACCGCACGGCGTCGCTTCCGGAAGACACGCCGCCGGACGAGGTGACGCTCGAGGCGGCGCTTAAGCTGCTCGACCAGGCCCAGCAGGGCGAGGAGCCGCTCGGCATCGATCCCGAGACAAACAAACCCGTCTATCTGAAGGTCGGCCGCTTCGGACCTTACGTGCAGCGCGGCTTGCCGGACGATGAGGAGAAGCCGCAGAACGCGTCGCTGCTGAAGGGCATGAACCCTGCGGACATTGATCTGCCGACGGCGCTGAAGCTCCTCTCGCTGCCGCGAAACTTGGGCAACCATCCGGAGGCCGGCAAGGCGGTGATGGCGTACAACGGCCGGTTTGGGCCGTATGTCAAGTCGGGCGAGGAAACCCGCTCGTTGCCCGCCGACGTCTCGCCGCTCGATGTGACGCTCGACCAGGCGCTCCACTTGCTCGCTCAGCCGAAGACCCGCGGCCGCGGCGCGGCAAAGAAAGAGCCGCTGCGAGTCTTTGAGAAGCCCTCGCCGGTGACCGAGAAGCCAGTGCAGATTCTCGACGGCCGCTACGGCCCGTACATCACCGACGGCGACACGAACGTCTCGCTCCGCAAGGGGATGAGCGTCGAGGAACTCACGTACGACGAAGCCCTCGGCATGCTCGCCGACAAGGCCGCTCAAGGCCCGCCGAAGAAGAAGGCCGCCCGCAAGACGGTGACGAAGAAAGCCGCGCCGAAGAAAGCCGCCAAGAAACGGACGAGTACCAAGAAGGCGACCCCTAAGAAGTCAGCCAAGAAGTCCGCGAAGTCGGTTGAGGACGAAGCGGACGCGCCGTTCTGAGTCGTCGCCTAGTCTTCTTAGTCTTCCGCAACCTCCCCTTCAGCAATCGCATACGCCGTTGCATGGCTGCGGCAATGCGAAATGCTGATGTGCATCCGCGTGATGCCCGACCGCTCCAGCACTTCCTTCGCCCCGCCGCGCAACAGCACGGTCGGCGCCCCTCCGGGTCGGTGGCGGACCTCGACGTCGCGCCAGCTAATCCCCCGGACCCAGCCGGTGCCGAGCGCCTTCAGCACCGCCTCCTTCGCCGCCCAGCGGCCGGCGTAGTGCTGCGTGGCCGCCTTCTTCGTCGAGCAATACGCGATCTCGTGATCGGTGTAGACGCGGCGAATGAACAGCTCGCCATGGCGGTCGATCATCTGCGCAATCCGCAGACACTCGATGATGTCGGTGCCGATGCCGATGATCTGCGACGCCATGATCAGTAGCCCCTAACGCCGCAGGCCGCTTGCGCTCGCTCAAGCGTCGCCGCCGCTTTGGCCCGCGCCTTGGCGGCGCCGGCCTTCAGCACGTCGCGCACGTCACCCGGCCGCGCGGCCCAGTTGGCCCGTCGCTCGCGCGCCTCGCTGAAATACGCCTCCGCCGCATCGGCCAGCGCCTTCTTTACTTCGCCATAGCCAAAGCCGCCGCGGGCGTATAGCGCCGACATCTCGGCGACTTGCTGCTCGCTCGCCACCAGCTTGTACAAATCAAACAGCACGTCACCCTCGGGATCCTTCGGTTGCTCCATCGGCCGACTGTCGGTGGTGATCCGCATGATTTGCTTTCGTTGGGCCTTCACGTCGTCGAATACCGCCAGCGTGTTATTGTAGCTCTTCGACATCTTCTCGCCGTCGAGGCCGGGCACTCGGGCCGACGTGTCGAGCACCTTCCCCTTCGGCATGACGAACGTCTCGCCGAAGTGGTGGTTGAAGCTGCCGGCGATGTCGCGGCACATCTCGATGTGCTGGATCTGGTCCTCGCCCACCGGCACGACGTCGGCGTCATAAGCCAGGATGTCGGCCGCCTGCAGCACCGGATAGGTAAACAGCCCCGCGTCCGCTTTGAGACCCTTGGCAAGTTTGTCTTTATAACTGACGGCGCGCTCCAAGAGTCCCATCGGCGTGCCGGTCAGCAGCAACCAGCAAAGCTCGCTCACCTCCGGCACGTCCGACTGCACGAACAGCACGGCCTTGTTCGGATCGAGCCCGAGGGCCAGCAGGTCGATCGCCCCGTCGAGCGTGTACTGCCGCAGCAGCTCGCGGTCGCGCACGGTCGTCAGCGCATGCAGATTGGCGATGAAGTAATACGACTCGGCCGCCTGATCCTGCAGCTCGATGTACTGCCGGATGGCGCCGAAGTAGTTGCCCCAGTGAAACGGACCGGTCGGCTGGATGCCGCTGAGAACGCGCATAGAAGTCGATGCTGGATACTGGATTACTGGATGCTGGACGCACGGGTGCCACTGCTGGCTTCTCCAGCAGCGCGAAGCGGGCGCCCAGTTCCCACTGCTGGACGAGCCAGCAGTGGCGCCCCTGCAATAACTATTGTTCTTCTGCCTCGCGACTGACTACTCGCGCGGTTGAGGCGTGCCTGCGGTGCTCTCCACCGCGCCCTGCTGCAAGCTGCCCACGACGTCGGCCACCGACCTAGCGCCCAACTCCGCAAACGCCGCCGGCAGCGCTTCGAGCACGGTCATCGTGGCCGTTGGATTGTAAAAGTTCACCGTCCCCAATTGAACCGCCGACGCCCCGGCGACGATAAATTCCATCACATCGTCGAGGGTGGCGATGCCGCCGATGCCAATCAGAGGCGTTTTCGCCGCCCTGGCCGCCTGATAGACGCACCTCAGGGCGATCGGCTTGATCGCCGGCCCGCTCAACCCGCCGATGACGTTGCCGAGCATCGGCCGCCGCCGCCGCCAATCGACGGCCATTCCCTGGCACGTGTTGATCAGCGAAATCGCATCGGCGCCTCCCGCTTCCGCCGCCTTGGCAATCTCGGCGATGCTGGTCACATTCGGCGTCAGCTTCGCAATGATCGGCAGCCGGCACGCCGTGCGGCAATCAGCCACCAGTCGCTCGCACATCTGCGGGCTCGTGCCGAAGTCGACGCCGCCGCTCACGTTGGGGCAGGAGATGTTCAGCTCCACCGCCGCCGCCCCGGCGACGTCGTTCAATTGGGCCGACATCTCGACGAACTCATCCGCCGTCCGGCCGGCGATGCTCACGATGATCGGCGACCCGACGCTCGCCAGGTACGGCATGTGATGTTTGATGAATGCATCGATGCCGTCGTTATCCAGCCCAATCGAGTTGAGCATCCCCGCCGCCGTCTCGATCGTGCGCCACGGCTTGTTGCCGACGCGCGGCTGCCGCGTGACAGTCTTCGGAACGATTCCGCCGAGCTGCGAAAGATCGACAATCCGCTCCATCTCGCGGGCATACCCAAACGTTCCCGAGGCGACAAGGATCGGATTCGGCAAGCTCAACCGCCCGAGCTGCACGCGCAGATCGATGTCGATGCTCGCAGAAGAGGGTGGGGCGGCGCTCAAGGCAGAAATAGAAAGGGGAAGGTGGCGTGAATCGCAAGCGGTAGGTAGCCGCGGGCTAACAGCCCGCCGGTGCGCCACGTTAAGCGTCGCGTAACGTAACCGGCAGGCTGTTAGCCCGCGGCTACTCAGAATGACAGGTCGCTACTCACGCCGCAACAGGCGCATATATTGCCAGCGCAAACAACCGGCGTGCGGGCGCGATTTCGCGCGCACACACGCCGTGAGCAGTTAGCCTTTTGGCAGGACCGGATCACCGCCGCCAAGCCGCCTAAATAATCCCGCCGTGGACGCTGTGCGGCGTCAGGTGCGTCGGCTGGTCGAGGAACCAGATCCGTTCCCACTCGTCCAATAGCGCCCGCAGGTTCTCGGACGTGTAGAACAACTGCTGCGCCCGGCGAGCCGGATCGCCCGAGTAGATCGGGATCAGGCATCCGGTGCTGCTCGCCAGCGTGCAAGCCAGCAGGGTTGTCATGAGCCAGGTGCGCATGTGCGTAGCTCCTCCTTGAGCTGCCAACATGGCCTTACACGGGCGAACCGCCGGCGTAACGCCAATGAGTTCCTGTCTTTACGGTTTGGTCGAACGCGTCCATGCGCTACGGGAGGGCGCGATCGATCGGTTATATAGCCGAGCCATCCTGGCCCGGTGATTGATAAGTTCGTGGATGAGTTGCCTCAGTTCGCCCGGTCAGGTCTCCGCAGGCGACTCGCCGAGGCGAGATGGCCGGGCTATGTATCTCGATAAGGGCCGCAATCCTAGCGAGCCAAACAAGTTGCGTCGAGTTGTCTTTCTTCTCGCCGGTTGGCTAGCGTTGCTGTCGTTCGCACTGAGTCAGGACGAACTTCCTGATTCAGTTTCGTAACTCGGCGGCGAGCTGCTGTAGGGCTCGGCGGTAGCCGGCCTAGGGGCGGCGGGTTGGTGATTTGTATCCTGCAGGGCCTGCTGGCGAGCGGCTTCATTGGCACGGCGCTCCAGCTCGCGGACCCGTTCTTCCATCTCCTTGCCAGGCTTGAAGGTCACCACGAACTTTTCCGGCACAAAGACTTTCTCACCCGTCCGGGGGTTGCGGGCCTTCCGGGCGGCGCGGCGTTTGACTTCGAACACGCCGAAGTTCCGCAGCTCGATCCGGTGGTCCTCGACCAGAGTTTCGACGATCGCGTCGAAGGTCTTTTGGACGATCTCTTTGGTCTTCAATTGCGTGAGCCCAATCTCGTCAGAGATGGTCTTCACGATCTCTTTTTTGGTCACGACGAGGTCCCCTTTTGTCCCGGCGAAATTGCCGTAAGTCGTGGCAATAACCGAGCTGTATGGCGGCGGTCACTCGCTCCAAGTGTAATTGGCGTAAGAACTAGAGTCAAGAAAGGCGAGGCTCGCCGGAAAACGACTTCCGCAGTTTCCGACGCGTGAGCAGCCGCTGCAGGCGGGTCCAAACTCGCCTTTCCTGATGGCTTATAGGTGCGGCAAATTGTCAAAGATCTGCTCGGCCACGGGTTTCCTCTCGAAAGGAAAACCACGGCCGCCGACCGCCCGATGGAGGGCGTTCGACAGTAGCATCGGCCAGCCGCGGCAGCAGACTTGAACTAATCGTCAAAGTCGTTGGAAAAGGCACTTCGGCTAGCTGGCGGTGCTAGCGGGGCAGGGTAACGCACGACCCATGTCATTCTGAGTGAAGCGAAGAATCTAGCGTCGCGCCAGATCCTTCGCTTTGCTCGGGATGACCGCCGTACGGCCCTAGCCTTAGATGTGAATCACCCCGGCCTGCTCTTCGATCAACTCGATCGAATAGAGCTTCCCCTTGCCGGCGCCCGGGCACGCCTCGCACGTCGCCCGCCAGGCTTCGGGCGACTTTAAGTTCGAATCCCAAAACGGCCACGTGCGGCATTGCCGAGGCCGGTCCTCGTACACCGTGCAGCGGCGGGTTTCGGCGTCGAGGAACACGCAGTCATAGCCGCGGTGCTTCAGTTCTTTCAGCGAACGGCGGACGCCGATCTGGGTGACATACTTCTTTTCGAATTCCGCGGAGTCGATGCCCAGCCGCCGGGCCAGCGCGTCAATCTCTTGCTGGTTCACCCACACATAACCGGGACCGCCGGTGCAGCAATCTCCACAGCCGGTGCACTTGAAACGAAGACCGTCGGCGTACCAGGGTTGAGCAGCGGTCGCGGCGGCGGACTTGTCACGAGTTGCCATGAAGAATCCGTTCCAGAATGAGGGCCATTGCTCTGGCTTGTCCAACAGTGCGAAGCGAGTACGCGGCGCCCACTGCTCGCGCGAGCCAGCAGTGGCACACTTTGCCATAAATTCGTCGTCAAGCCGATGCAAGCGCGGCGATGGCTTCAATCGCTCGGTCGATCTCGACAGTGGTCGTTGACCAACCAGGACTAAGTCGGACCAGTCCGCCAAGCTTGTCCGTGCCCAGCGCTTTGTGCATCAGCGGCGCACAATGCAACCCCGCGCGGCACTGTACGCCGAAGGAACCGTCGAGCGCCGCCGCAAAGTCTTGCGGATCATATCCCTCGACGCTAAAGCTGACAACCGGCCCCCGTCGTTGCCCCGGCCCCGGACCGTAGATTCGCACTCTGTCGATGGTCTGCAGCCCGTCGGAGAGGCGCTGCATGATGTTCACCTCGTGGGCCGCAATATCGGCAATCGTCCGATCTCGCAGGTATTTGGCCGCCGCCGCCAGCCCGGCGAGCGCCGGGGCGTTGAGGCTGCCCGCCTCGTACCGCGCGGGCAACTCGTCGGGTTGGCGATCTAATTGGCTTTCCACGCCGGTTCCGCCCTGACGCATCGGGCGAAGCTCAGCCTCAATGCCCGGCTTCACATAGAGCAGTCCCGTACCGGCGGGGCCCAGCAACCCTTTGTGGGCGGCCGTGGCGAGCAGATCGACCCCAAGTGCTTGGCAATCGATCGGCGTGTGGCCTGCCGATTGCGAGGCG
>DASVCM010000099.1:0-2838 GCA_036381635.1 Lacipirellula sp. | reverse complement strand
CGCTTACGCCCAGCCCGGAGTTTCTCGTGATGACGGGCGAGGAGCTGCGGCGCCACGGCATTCTTTTTCAGACGCTGGCCTGGGACCGCAAAGACCCCGAGATCTGCTGGCAGCTTATGGACCTCGGCGTGGCGAGCTTTGCGACCGACTATCCTGACGTCGTCATGCAGGCCATCCGCGACTACTACGCCCGCGGCAAGCAGCACGACGACGGCGACAACGAGGGCGAGTCGCAGCCATGAGCCACGCCGCCGCTACCGCAGAAGCCGACTTGCTGGCGGCCGCGCTGCGCGCCGCGCGCGATACGCGGCTCTTGGAGCTGGAGCGCGGCGCCTGCCGGCGGACGGGCGCGGCCTTCGGTTCGCTCTTCGGCAGTGCGACGGCGCAAGTCATCGCCGATGAGAACACGTTCGCGGTCGCGGGACAGGACGCGGTCGATTCACTGCGATCGTCCGGGCAGCCATGCGTCGATCCCGTGGTGCTGCCGGCCAAAGGCTTGTATGCGGAGTATTCATTCGTCGAGCGGATTCGCGCCTACATCGCCGCGACCGACGCCATTCCCATCGCCGTCGGCTCGGGCGCGATGAACGACCTGGTGAAGCTCGCGTCGCACCAGTGCGATCGGCCGTACCTTGCGGTCGCGACGGCGGCGTCGATGGACGGCTATACGGCGTACGGGGCGTCGATCACCTATCAAGGCTCGAAGCAAACGTTCGATTGTCCGGCGCCGCGAGGGGTGATTGCCGATCTCGACGTGATCGCCACGGCGCCGCCGTGGATGAATGCCTCGGGCTATGCCGACCTGGCGGCCAAATGCCCGGCGGGCGCCGACTGGATCATCGCCGACGCCCTGAACGAGGAACCCATCAAGCCGGATGTCTGGAACACGGTGCAGTCGCGGCTGCGCGAGTGGATGGCCGAGCCCGCGGGGATTCGCCGCGGCGACTTTGAAACGCTCCGCCGAACGACGATCGCCCTGATGATGAGCGGCTTCGCCATGCAGGCGGCGCTGTCGAGCCGACCGGCCTCGGGGGCCGAGCATCAGTTCAGCCACCTGTGGGACATGGAGCACCACACCCACGACGGAGAGGCGCCGTCCCACGGCTTCAAGGTCGGCGTCGGCTCGCTGGCGTCGCTAGCGCTGTACGAGGCCCTCGACGAAATCGACCTGAGCAAGCTGAACATCGAACAGGCCCTCGAAAACTGGCCGACAGCCCAGCAGAACGAGGCCGAGATCCAATCGTTGTTCGCGCTTGAGGAGCTCACCGCCAAGGCGCGCGAGCAGAGCTCGATCAAGCACATCTCACGAGACGTACTGAAGTCCCAACTCGAACAAGTGAAGCGGAACTGGCCGCGCTTGCAGCAGCGTCTGCATGAGCAGCTTATCCCGCGCAATGAGTTTCGCGACATGCTCCGCGAGGCAGGCGCTCCGCACGAGTCGGAGCAGATCGGCATTTCGCGCGACCGGCTGCGCCGCAGCTACCGCCAGGCCTACCATATCCGCCGGCGGTTCACGGTGCTCGATCTGGCTCGCCGCACGGGGCTGCTTGAACCGGCGCTCGATCTGATCTTCCAGCAGCCCGGCGGAGAGCGTGCATGACGAGCCTCCTCAGCGAACTGGAACCATCGATCGTCGCTTCGTCAGAGCAGCGGGCCGAGTTCCGCTACTGGCAGAAGCGGATCCTCGCCTCCACGATCATGGGCTACGCCCTGTTCTACTTCGTGCGCAAGAATCTCAGCGTCGCGATGCCCGAGATGGAAGCGACGATGGGCATCGACAAGGATCAGCTTGGCCTGTTCCTCACGGCCCACGGCGTGCTCTACGGCTTCTCGCGGTTTGCCAACGGCATCTGGGCCGATCGGGCGAACGCCCGCTGGTTTATGGCCGGCGGATTGGTAATCTGCGCCACGTTCAACTTCCTGTTCGGCATGAGCAGCAGCGTCTGGGCGATGGGGCTGTTCTGGGCGGCTAACGGCTGGTTCCAGGGCATGGGTTTCCCGCCCTGCACGAGGCTGATGACCCACTGGTTTCCGCCGGCGCGACTGGCTAGCGTTATGTCCGTCTGGAACATCAGCCACTCGCTGGGCGCCGGCATCGTCGTGGTGCTCTGCGGGTATCTGGCCCCGATCGATTGGCGGTTGTGCTTTTTTGTGCCCGCTGGAATCGCCATCGCCGGCGCCGGACTGCTGGCGGCCATGCTGCGCGACACGCCCGAGTCGCTCGGTCTGCCGCCGGTCGAGGGAACTGAGGATAGCTCACACGAGCAGGATACGGCCGTGGGCGCCACACTGCGGCGGCTGGTGTTCAGCAATCCCTACATTTGGCTGTTGGGCTTCGCCAACTTCTTTGTGTATGTCGTTCGCTACGGGATTCTCGACTGGGGGCCCACCTTCCTGAAACAGGCTCGCGGGGTGGAGCTTTCGCAGGCGGGGTGGACGGTCGCGGCCTTCGAGGCGGCCGGAATCCTGGGAATGATCTCCAGCGGCTGGATCACCGATCGCGTGTTCGGCGGCCGCGGCGCCCGGGCGTGCCTCTTCTACATGGTCGGCTGCGGCGCGGCGCTCACCGTCTTCTGGCTGAATCCCTCGGGGTCGCAGCTTATCAACGCGGGCGTGTTGTGCGTCGCCGGCTTCTTCATTTATGGGCCGCAGTGCCTGATCGGAATCGCCGCGGCCAATCTGGCGACCAAGCGGGCCGCCGCCGCGGCCGCCGGCCTGACGGGCCTGTTTGGCTATGCGAGCACCACCGTCTCGGGATTTGGCGTAGGCTGGCTGGTGGAGAATTACAGTTGGGACTTGGCCTTCCTGCTGTTCGGCCTGAGCACCGTCGCCGGCAGC
>DASVCM010000098.1:0-3833 GCA_036381635.1 Lacipirellula sp. | reverse complement strand
ACAAGCGGTTGGCGAACCGGCACGATGGACGTTCTATTGGCGATTTCTAAATCGTTCATCTTATCAGCGCTGAGAAGTTTCGCGTGTAGCCGATAGCTGTTCCGCTCCGAAAGCGTCTTTATGTTTCGACGAATAAGCTTTTTGATGCTGTTGGCACTGGCACTTTCCTGCTCGCGCTCTCCCGATCGCTTTGATGCGCCCTCGGTTGATGTTTCAGCCGCCGCCGAGCAGGCCATGCAACTGTACGACGCCAACGGCGACGGCTCGCTCAGTAAGGAAGAGCTCGTGAAAGCGCCTGGCATCCTGGCGCGACTTGAGGCGTACGATGCGAATACCAATGAGGCCGTCGAGCCCGAGGAACTACAGCGTCATCTGGAACGGCTCTTGAATCGCACAGGCGGCACGCAGCTTAACATCATTGTGCTTCACAAAGGCCGGCCGCTGCGGGGCGCCACAGTCGTCATGGAGCCGGAGCCCTACCTGGGCGACCAGATTCAGAAAGCCGAAGCGGTGACCGACGGCGCCGGCGTCGCCGAGATGGCGATTCCCCCCGAGTACGCCCCCGAGCATCTGCGGCGGCTAAAGACTGTCCACTACGGCACCTTCAAAGTGCGGATCACGCACCCTTCGGTCCAACTGCCGGCCAAGTACAACACCGAGACCGAACTGGGCTACGAAACCGAGCCAGGCAAGCCTTCGGTTACGTTCTCGCTGCAGTAGCTGCGGCAAATCGCCGTCATTCTGAGCGCAGCGAAGAAATCTAGCACTGCGCCGGATCCTTCGCTTCGCTCAGGATGACGTGCCCAGATGCGTCAAGCCAGCAGGCGATGCTCGACCGTCGCCCCCTCGACGCCCGTCAGCCGCTGGTCGAGCCCCTGATACGGAAACGTGAACCGCTCGTGGTCGATCCCCAGCGCGTGCAGGATCGTGGCGTTCAGGTCGTTGATGTGGACCCCGTCGCGGACGATGTTGTAACAGAAGTCGTCCGTCTCGCCGTGCTCATAGCCCGCCTTCACGCCGCCGCCGGCCAGCCAGGTGGTGAAGCAGCGGCCGTGGTGGTCGCGGCCATAGTTGTCTGCGGTCAGCGCTCCTTGCGAGTAAATCGTGCGACCGAACTCGCCGCCCCAGACGACCAGCGTGTCGTCGAGCATGCCGCGCTCCTTGAGATCGAGGACCAGCGCGGCGCTCGCCTGATCGGTATCGCGGCATTGCTCGCTAATGTTGCGCGGCAGATGGAAGTGCTGGTCCCAGTCACGGTGGAAGAGCTGGATGAACCGCACGCCGCGCTCCGCCAGTCGCCGGGCAAGCAGGCAGTTGGCGGCGTACGTCCCTGGCTTTCGGGCCGCTTCGCCGTAAAGATCGAACGTGTGCTGCGGCTCGTCGGACAGGTCCATCAGCTCCGGCACCGAAGTCTGCATCCGGTACCCCATTTCATACTGCCGGATGCGGGTTTCGGTTTCCGGATCGTTAAACTCGCGGAACTGCATCTCGTTCAGGGCGGCGAGCGCGTCGAGCATGCTGCGTCGCCGCTGGGGCGAAACGCCGGGCGGATTGCTGAGATACAGGACCGGATCCTTGCCGGCCCGAAAGCGAACGCCCTGGTGGCTCGACGGCAGAAAGCCGCTCCCCCACAGCCGCGAAAACAGCGGCTGCATGCCGGCGCGGCTCGCCTGCGAAATCATCACCACGTACGCCGGCAGATTCTGCGTCTCGCATCCCAGGCCGTAGCTCAGCCAGGCGCCCATGCTCGGCTTGCCAAGCTGCTGCGTGCCCGTGTTGATGTACGTGATGGCCGGGTCGTGGTTGATCGCCTCGGTATGGACGGACTTCACGATCGTGAGGTTGTCAACGATCTTCGCCGTGTGCGGCAAGAGCTCGCTGACCCACGTCCCCATCTGGCCGTGCCGGGCGAACTTGAACATCGGCGCCACGACCGGAAAGCTCGACTGCCCGCTGGTCATGCCGGTGATCCGCTGACCCATGCGAACCGAGGCGGGCAGCTCCTTGCCATGAAGATCGCGCAAGCGCGGGTGGTAGTCGAACAAATCGATGTGCGAGGGACCGCCGGATTGAAAAAGATAGATGACCCGCTTCGCGGTCGGCCTGAAGTGGGGCAGCTCCGGCAACCCGCCGACCGCCCGGCCCGGCTTCGCCGCGGACGCGGCCGCCGACGCACTGGCAAGCTCAGTACCGCCGCCTGCAAGCGCGCTAAATGCGGCCGCGCCAAGGCAACCCGCGGCGCGGCCAAGCAAATACCGCCGCGTCAGTTGAAGTTGTGCCTGCTCGGCAACAGGTATTTGCGATGTGTTGAACATTGAAGATTCTGAGCTTGGCGGCATCGCATCTAGGCCCAACGGGCCGACAGTCAATAGCCAGGGGCGTGAGCCCCTGGAAACGGGTACTATATGTCGTAAGCCCCAACGGGGCGGCAGTGCGCTTGCTTAGTTGCTTAGTTGCGAGTAATCGCTTCATCCAAATTAAGAATCACCAGGGCGACGTTCGTCCACGCGGCGTGTTTAGCGGCGTCGAGCCCTTCATCGCGCGGCGATTCGCCGACGCCGAGCAACGCCCCCGCGGCTTCCGGCTCGTTGGCGAATGAATCTCGCTGCTTGATGAACTCAGCGAGCAGCACTTCGGCCTCCTCGTCACGCGGGCGGCGGGCGGCGACTTGTTCAAACGCAAAGTCAATCGCCTTGCGCGGATCGTCGCCGGCGTGGTGCATCATCCGCTCGGCAAGTTTCCGCGCCGCTTCAACGAACGTCGGATCATTCAGCAGTACCAGCGACTGCAGCGGCGTATTGGTCCGCTCGCGGCGGACCGTGCAGACCTCGCGGCTGGGAGCGTCGAGTGCATTGAGGTTCGGCGGCGGCACCGAACGTTTCCAGAACGTGTACATCGACCGGCGATACAGGTCCGCGCCGTGATCCTGCACGTAGAGCTGGGCCGTAAACTTGTAATTGTGCTTCTGATGCGCGAGCTCCCCCCACAGATCGCCGGGGTGATACGGGTTCACGCTTGGCCCGCCAATGCGGCCATCGAGCAGCCCGCCGGCTGCCAGGGCCTGGTCGCGAATAAATTCCGCGTGCAGCCGGAACCGCGGACCGCGAGCGAGCAACTCGTTCTCCGGATCGCGGGCGATCTGCTCCGGCGAGACCGCCGAGGACTGCCGGTACGTTTTCGAGATGACCATCAGCCGCAGCATGTGCTTCACGTCCCAGCCGCTATCGATGAACTCGACCGCGAGCCAATCGAGCAAATCGGGATGCGTCGGGAACGACCCCTGCAGGCCGAAGTCCCCGGCAGTTTCTACCAGGCCTGTACCGAACAACATTTGCCACAGCCGGTTCACCGTGACCCGCGCCGTAAGCGGGTGCTCCGGCGAGACGAGCCAGCGAGCGAAGGCGAGCCGGTCGGCGGGAGCGTCACTCGGCAATGCCGGCAGCGCCGCCGGCACGCCGGGCGTCACCTCTTCAGCCGGGTCGTTGTACTGACCGCGGTTGAGCAGATACGTCTTGCGCCGCTCCGCGAGCTCCCGCATCACCATTGTCGTGGGGATCTGGCTCTTGAGCTCAGCCAGTTCCAGGCGCCGTGCGGCGAGATCGCCGAGCAGCGTTTGATACCCGTCGTCGGCGAACTGATTCGCGTCGAAATACGCCCGCAGCGCGGCGGCTTGCTCCGGCGTGCGCTTCTCGGCCGGCGCCGCGAGAATCGCCGCGACGTTCGGCGGCGCCGCCGCGCCGGCTTGCGGCTCAAGCGCAAAGGCGAACTGCCATTCCCAGCCGAAGTGCACCAGCTTGATCAGCAACTCATTGGCGCCCGCCACGAGCGGCAGT
>DASVCM010000097.1:0-2730 GCA_036381635.1 Lacipirellula sp. | reverse complement strand
GTATTGCTCGGCCATCGCGGTGCCGGCGTACGCGGCGACGTACTGCAGCGGCGCCGGATCGCTGGCGCCCGCGACGATGACCGTCGTGTAATCAATCGCGCCAGTGCTGCGGAGGACCTCGACTACGCCGGCGACGGTCGATTCCTTCTGGCCGATGGCCACGTAGAAGCACTTCACGCCGGAGTCGCGCTGGTTGATGATCGCGTCGAGCGCGACGGCCGTCTTACCGGTCTTGCGGTCGCCGATGATCAGCTCGCGCTGGCCGCGGCCGATGGGCGTCATCGCATCGACGGCCTTGATGCCCGTCTGTAGCGGCTCGTGCACCGGCTTCCGCTCGGAGACGCCCGTGGCGATGATCTCGACGTCGCGGCGCTTGCTGGTGACGACCGGCCCCTTGCCGTCCAGCGGGTTGCCCAACGGATCGACCACGCGGCCCAAAAGCTCGTCGCCCACCGGCACGCTCAACAGCCGTCCGGTCGAGCGGACCTCGTCGCCCTCGTTAATCGACAGGTAGTCGCCGAGGATGATGATGCCGACGGAGTTCTCTTCAAGGTTGAACGCCAGGCCGATCGGGCCGCTCTGAAACTCGACCATCTCGCCGGCCATCACGCCCGACAGTCCGTAGACCTGCGCGATGCCGTCGCCGACTTCCAGGACGCGGCCGACGTCGCGGACGTCGATCTGGGCCGAGTAGTTCTCGATTTCCTTCTGAATGACCGAGGCGATTTCGTCGCTATTGAATTTCATATTGCTAACTGACAGTCAGTTTCGTAGCCGCGGGCTAACAGCCCGCTGGGGAAGTGGTGCAGAGTTTGCCGTAGTGCTCCGGCGGGCTGTTAGCCCGCGGCTAAATATGCGTTGACTTGTACGTTCACGCCTCGCTGTTCGACATGAAGCGTTCGGGGGCGTGTTGGATCGCCTCGACGGCGCGGTCGATCATGCCGTGGCGCATCCGCTCGAGGCGGGTTCGTATCGAGCAATCATAGACTCGATCTCCCACGCGAAGGACGAAACCGGCGATCAAATCAGGATTCGTGCGATGGGTGACAATTGGATCGGCGCGAAGCACATGAGCAAATGCCGAGAGGATTTCTCGCTCCAGCGCCGGGTCGAGCTCATTGGCCGTCTCAAGTTGCACCGGCACTCGACCGGCGCGGGATTGCCAAAGCTTCTCAGCCACCCGGGCGACGTCCCGGATCAGCCCTAAACGCTTGTGCCGCGCCATCACCTTCAGAAGCGTGACGGTCGTATTCCCCGCTTTACCTCCGAAGATGCGGTCAATGATTCCGAGCTTGTCTTCTTCTGCGATCAACTCGGACCGGAAGATCTCTTCCAGACGCGGATTCGCCGCCAACACGTCGCGGACCAGGCTATGCAGCTCCTCGACAAGCGATTGCTGCTGCTCAAGCCCGCCCGCGGCGCCCAATCCCGCCTCGGCGTAGACGCGAGCCAATCGCTCGGCCTCTACGTCGAAGACGTTGTCTTGCGCGCCCTGCGTGTGGTGGAACTCAGCCATGATGCCTCAGTTGCTGCTGGCGCTGAGCTGCGCTAGCGTGGTTCGAACCAGTTCCTGCTGCTTGGCGGGATTGATCGTTTCTCGCATGACCTTGGCCGCGAGATCGACGGCGAGATTCGCGGTCGTTTCCGCCATGTTCTTGAGCGCATGGTCCGCGGCGATCTTGATTTCGCGAACGGCGCGATCTTGTTCCGCCTTCGCCGCCTTCTGGGCGTCGGCTACGATCTGGCTGCGCGTGTGCTCGGCGTCGCGGCGGGCTTCGTCGAGAAGCGCCTTCACTTCTCCGGCCGTGGCCGCGAGTCGCGCCTCGTGTTCTGCCAGCAGCCGCTTTGCCTCCTCGTGCTTGGCTTCCGCGGCGGCGATGGAGGCCTCGATCCGCTTCTCACGCTCAAGCAGCGCTTCGCTGATCTTCGGCCAGGCAAACTTGCCCAAAATTGCGAGCAACAGCAAGAACACCGCGAAGGTGTAGATCGCTAGATCCGTGCGAAACTCGGACGGATCTTCAAGCTGATCGCCGGCGTTTCCGTGACCGATGTCGTGGGCTGCGCCGTGGTCGTCGGCAGCCGGCGCGGCTAACGCCGGCCGTGCGTCGCCCACGGCAAGCACCAAGGCGCTGATTGCAACACAAATCATCCCGCGCATATCAAGCTCTCAACGGTTGAGGGAGCGGCGGCCCCGATTGGCCGCCGCGCTTTCGGCTCCGACCTAGCCCCACGGATTCTGCTGCATGCAGATGAACAACGCGAAGAAGGTGAAACCTTCGATCAGCGCCGCCGCGATGATCATCGCCGTCTGAATGCTGCCGGCGACTTCCGGTTGACGGGCCATGCTCTCCAGGGCGGCCGCGCCGAGCTTGCCGATGCCGTAGGCCGAACCGATGGCCACTAGGCCGGCGCCAAAGGCGCCCGAGAACGTAATCAGCGTCCACGCGCCGGGAGCGGTGGTGGCGGTGCCGCCGGCATCGCCCTCGGGCGGTTGAGCCATCGCAGGGGCGGCCATCATCAGGGTCGCGAGCAGGGCCAAGGCCAACAGCTTTGTTACTCTAATCACGAAAAAGGCTCCTTATTCAACAATGAGGGAAGAACTGTATCGACCGCGGTTTCAATTGCTAACCGCACTTAGTGGTGGTGGATAGCCGCGCCGATAAACAGCGCGGAAAGGAAGGTAAACACGTATGCCTGCAGGAACGCCACAAACAACTCAAGGATACTTAG
>DASVCM010000096.1:0-7034 GCA_036381635.1 Lacipirellula sp. | reverse complement strand
CGATTGAAATGCCCGACGAGTGGAACCTGGCTGAGAGTCTCGAGTTCTGGGAGCAGAACCTCGCGGCCGCCGCCGACGCTTACGGCAGGATTGCCGCAGATTCGCAAGACGAGCAAATCAAAGCGCGGGCGGAGCAGGCGCAAGCGCGGTGCTTGCTTCGCGCCGGCGAGAAACAGGCGGCGATTGCGGTGCTCGGGCGTTTGAGCCAGCGCGACGGCGTCGATGCCAGCGGCCGATCGCTGGCCGCGGATGCTCAGTTACGGCTGTTGGAGGTGACGGAGCCTGAATCAAGTGAGCGGCGCGCGGCTGCACGGCAGCTAACTGATCGGTTGAACAACTACGCTGTTGCCGACTTGTCGGCAAGCCAACGCCGTTTCCTGATGCATCGAGCGCGCGAGCTGGCGCCGCAAATGGCAAGCTTTCCGCTGCTCGCCGCCGAGGACCTGGCGGCCGAGTTTGTAGCGGCCGGCGCGAATCGCTCTGCGGCGTCGGTCGTCAAGCCGAGCGGGCTTGAAGGCGTGTGGAGCCTGACTTCCGCCGACGGCCGGATGACCGTGCTGTACCGCACGGAGAATCTCAAGTCTCAGTTGGGCGCCAGCGCCATCGATCAAGCGTGGCCCGAGTCGGTGAGCGTATCCGTTCGCGCGCCCGGTGAGTCGGCCGCGGCGCCTAATGAGCTCATGGCCGCTTCCCTGGCGCCAACGATGCCCGGCTGGGGCCTCCATTTGCACGCTGCCGGCGACGCCGCCTTGGAAGCAGCGACCAGCGGGAGACGGACGCTATTGTTGTCGATCGCGACCGTCCTGGTGGGCGCCACGGTCGCGTTGACGGGCGTCGTCGCCAACGGCGTCCGGCGACAGATGCAGCTTGCGCGGCTGAAGAACGACCTGGTCGCCACCGTCTCGCATGAACTGAAAACGCCGCTCGCGTCGATCCGGCTGCTAGTCGACACGCTGCTCGACGATGATCACGGAGTCGCCGGCGAGCACCGCGAATACCTGGAGCTCATTTCACGAGAGAACGCGCGGCTCACGCGCCTGATCGATAACTTCCTCACGTTCTCGCGCCTGGAACGGGGTAAGCAGCGGTTTACGTTTCAGCCGATCGACGGCCGCGAAGTCATCAGCCGTGCGGCCGCGGCGGTGGCGGACCGGTTCAACGGCGAGCAGGCGCAGCTTCGCGTCGAAATCGACGAGCCGCTGCCGGTTTGCGGGGATAGGGATGCTCTGGTCACCGCGGTGATCAACCTGCTGGATAACGCCTGGAAATACCGCGGCGAAACCAAGGAGGCGACCCTTCGTGGCGGCGTCTCCGGCGATCGGGTGCTCATTGAAGTTGCGGATCATGGCATCGGCCTGAATCCGCGAGCCGTTCGGCGTGTGTTTGACCGGTTCTATCAGGCGGATGAGCGACTTTCGCGACTGCATGGCGGCTGCGGGCTAGGGCTAAGCATCGTGAAGTCGATTGTCACCGCACATGGCGGCGATGTCGCGGTGACAAGTACGTTCGGCAACGGTTCGACGTTTTCCATTAGCCTGCCGAAGACGTACATCAATGTGTGCGAGAACTCTCGGCAGCCGGCTGAAAAGCCGGCGTTGGCGGCAGCGGAGAAATCGTGATGGGCGGCCCCACGGTCCTCATCGTCGAAGACGACGCCGCCCTGATGCGGGGTCTGGCCGACAACTTTCGCATGCACGGCTTCGACGTGCAGTCCGCAAGCGACGGTCGCTCCGGATTGGCCCAAGCGCTGGCCCAGCCGCCCGATCTGCTGTTGCTCGATATCATGCTGCCGTTGGTGAACGGCTATGAGATCTGCCGGCAACTGCGGGCGCGGAAGCTCGACATGCCGATCATCATGCTCACGGCCAAGGGGCAGGAAGAAGAGATCGTGCAGGGATTGGAGCTGGGCGCCGACGATTATGTGACCAAGCCCTTCAGCATTCGCGAGCTGCTCGCCCGGGCCAAAGCCTTCCTGCGGCGAAGAGCGGCGCCGGAGCAGTCCATGTTCGCGATTGGCGAATTGGAGCTGGATCTCGTCTCGCACAAGTTGACGCGCGGCGGCAAGGAAGTGCCGCTGACGACCAAGGAGTACCGCCTGCTCGAGTACTTCGTGCAGCGGCGTAACCGGGCGCTGACGCGGAGCGACATCATCGATCATGTGTGGGGCCGAGCGGTCATCGTCACCGCGCGGAGCGTAGACCGCTGCATTGCCACGCTGCGCGGTAAAATCGAGCCCGACGTGCGACGGCCGCGGTTCATTCACACCATTCGCGACGTCGGCTACCGCTTTGAACTAGCTGAAAAATAAGGGCTTTGGGCTTGCCGAATGGAGGCGGATTTCGGCAGTTCTCCATTACACGCCGGCTGCGTTTGGAAGAGAATTGGCCGGGCTGCTAAAGTAGTGCAACTGCTCTTGCCCTATCCTGGCTTTCTTATCTTCTGGGATCAGACTAATGCACCTGTCTTATCGACGCGTTCTTCCGCTGGCCGTGACGTCGGTTTGCCTTTTGAGCGCGTCGCCGACGCCGGGACAGACGATTAGCGCGTTCCAGTCGAACGCGGGGTCGCTGGACTGGTTCAACCCGCTGAACTGGTCGGCGGGCGATCCTAACGCACCGGGCGACGCCGCGCTATTCACGCTCAGCGGCGGCTTGAAAAAGGCGGAGCTTACCGCTCCGGCCACCTTGGGACGAATCGAGTTCAGCGGCGCCGGGGCAGGCGAAGTCGCGGGAGGGCGCACGATCACCTTCGATCAGCCGGGAACTGCGGCGGCCGAGATTGAAGTCGACGGGCCTCATCCGCTGGTTACCATTCGTCCCGTACTCAGCATGGCGTCGAGCGAAGCGCTCCGCCTGTCGGTCGGCTCAGGCGGCCATCTGACGTTGACCGGCGGATTCAGCGGCGGCGACGGAGCGGTCGAGAAGATCGGCGAAGGATCAACGACGCTCGCCGGCGGCAGCGCGGCATGGCAGGGCCCGCTGACGGTCGAGGCGGGCGTCGTCATCGTGGACCACGCCTCGGCCCTGGGCGGGTCGACGGGCCGCACGTTTCTCAACGGCGGCACGCTACGGCTGAATCAGTCGATCAGCGAGCCAATCGTGTTTGGCGGCGGCACGCTCGCCGCCAGCGCAGCCCGTGATATGAACGGCCCGTTGATTATTCCCGCCGGCGAGACGGCCCTGGCGTCGGGCCCGCTGCGGATCAAAGGGGGAACATCCGGCGGCGGCGATCTTAGTTTTCAACTGACCAGCGAAACCGCAATCTCGACAACGCCGTTGGCGCACGCCGGCGGGCTGCACATCTTCAGCACGCAGACGGCGCGGCCGCGCGTAACCATCAGCGTCGATAATTCCTACGGCGGCGTGACGACGGTCGACCATGCCAACGTCATCGTGAATACTCCCGGCGGCCTTGGGACAACCGATCAGGGAACGGTTCTCGAGGACAGCGTGATGCGGCTGCATGCGAAGTCGCTGGAGCACGTTGAATTGCGCAGCAGCACGCTGTATCTGCTCGACTCGTCGCCGTCGGTGGGCGAAGAACTGTACGAGGGACGCGTCACGCTCGAGTCCAGCACGCTGTCGGCTTTTCAAGCAGACTCCTTCAGTGGGGAACGGTACGCGATCGCCAATCCGATCGTCCTGGCGGGAGGCGACAATCGCATCGAACCGCCTGGGCGGGTGATGCGAATTCTGGGCGGCGTCATTGGCGAAGGCATCCTGCTGATTAACGCACCGTCTGGCCTTGTCATGGAGAGCCAGCTTGCCTTCGACGGCGACGTCGAATTGCGCGGCGGGCCGATACGGTTTACTCAAGCCGGCGGATTCAACGGCGCCACGCTGGTTCGCAACGGCGGCCGTTTGATTGCGGAAGCGGACCAACATTTCAGGCGGGTGGAAAGCGGGGAACGCGACACCGAGTGCTGCAATCCCTACGCTCAGATCGAGGCCGCCCCCGGCGCGACGCTGACTATCGACCAGTTGCGGATCAATGAGGGTTCGCTCACCGGCGATATTCGCACCGCCGGCGACGTCGAGTTCTTCGGATTTGCATCGCCGCGGACGATTCGCAATCTGTCCTCGGGCCTCAACGTGCAACTGCATGCGGGACAAATGTTCGTCGAGGATACTAACGACATGCTTGGCGCTACGACCGGAGCGATGATCGTCGGCCGGACGAGCGATGCGGTGATCGTTCTGCAGGACCGCCTCGTCTACGAAGCTGATTTCCACCTCAACAACGGTTCCGGATTTGGCTATGGGGGCGCGCTGCGGACGGATCCCGACAGCAGCGCGGATACTCGCGCGGTGATCAACGGCGACATATATCTCGGCGACCGCGGCGCGTACATTGGCGATGGCGGGCGGGTCGAGCTGAAGGGGCAGATTCACGGCGGCGATTTGAACCTGGTTGACGGCGCCAACGTCGCGATCGTCGGCCATGAAGCGGCCTACACAGGCGAAACGAGAATCCGGCAGTTTGCCGAGTTGAGCTTGTCGGGCGGCGGCCGACTGGCCAACACCACAAAGATCGAACTCAGTTCGGAAGGCTCGCGCTTGGCCGTCGACATTTCGCCGGGCGAGGGCGCCGTCGTTGATCGCATTGCCGACGACATTCCAATCGAGATGGGCGGCGGCGAGCTGGGCGTCTGGCCTACGGCCTTTGGCGTGCATAGTCGCGAGCGAGTCGGCCAGGTCCACCTGGTGCGCGGGCAGTCGAATCTCAAAGGCGGCTACACCAATACAGGCCGGAACGACTCGGCGGTCGAGCTGGTCATCGGCGAGCTGACGCGCGAGCCGGGCGCCCTGATGACGGCGTCCTACTATCGCGATCGCTACGGCTCGCCGTTCTTGAGCGGTAATGACGTGTACTCCGTCGGGCCGATCCTGGAAAACCCCCCTGCCCTGGTTAACGGGTTTCTCCCCGCGTGGCTGACAATGCATCGCGGGAGGTTTTCGACTCTCATCGGGAACCGCGTTACCGATGTCGGCGAATATGAGTCGCTGCTTGACGCGGACGAAACGAGCGTTGTCGCTCAAAACGACAGCGGCGCCCTGAACGGCGACCGGACCTTGCACGGCATTGCGGCGGTCGGCTACTTCGGCGGCGGCCTCGATCTCAACGGGCATACGCTCACCGTCGGCAGCGGCGGCGTGTTCAATGCGACGATCAGCAATGGCCAGATCCAGCCCGGCCAGTACGCTGACGGCGAGCTGATTCTCTACAACGCGATAATCAATGCCAGTCTTGTCGACAACGGCGGGCCCACATCGGTTATCTATTCGGGGGACAATGAGATTCGCGGGACAAACACGTACACCGGCACGACCTATGTGACCGGCGAGCCGGGCGATAATACGCTGATCAACGAAGCGAGCGCGCTGCCGGCGGGAGGCGATCTGGAGCTGAGCGGAGGCTCGCTCAGCTTGCGCGAGGCCGTAGCCTATGAGGTTGGGTCCGTGGCTATTCGCGACAACGCGCAGCTTCACGTGCAGTGCTGCGGCAATGACGCCACTTTCGCGGCCGAGCGAATCGACTTCGAGTCGGGATGGCTGGGCGCGCGGCTGACTGGCGATATGCCGATTGAGAAGACCACCGATGGAATCGCCAACATCGCCGGGCGCGAGTACACGGATTTCACCGGCGACGTCGACGTGCGCGAGGGCCTGCTGTTTGTCGAGAACTTTCCGGCCTTGGGGGGAGCGAACGTTACGGTGCACGCCGGGGGGCGGTTGGCGTTTGGTCCCGACTCGTCGACCGTTCCTGGCGGCGCGCTGGAATTGGGCGTCACGCTCAATGGCGGATCGCTGTACGCTGGCGGTTCGCAGAACTACGACTACATCAATTTGCATGGCAACGTTACCGTCGCCGACGATTCGCAGATCTACCTCGTCAATGCAACAGCGAAAACTCAAAGCTCCAGCGATCTCATCATCGACGGCTCCATCAGCGTGGCGCCCGGTAAGACGCTCGAAATCGTCGGCTGGGGCAATCGGCGGTTCAGCCGGTATCTGCTGGCGACCGAAGGATTTCATTTCGGCGAAGGTTCGGTCCTGGCCGGCGACGGCGGTCTTCGCGGCACGGTCGAGATTGCCGACGGGGCGATCCTTTCGCCGGGTTCGTTGTCGTCGGGAGTTTCGGTCGGCGAGATGTCGATGTCCCGAGGCGTTTTCGTTTCCGATCCTACCCCGACGATGATTTTCGGCGCCGGGGGCGCGTATCGATGGGAAGTCAACGATGTCAACGGGAAAGCCGGCGCCATCTTCGGCGAAGGATGGGACCTGATGCGCGTCGACGGGACGGTTGCCATCACCGCGACACCCGAGTCGCCGTTTATCATCGAGCTGATCGGGCTGGAGGGCGCGGGCCTGTCGAAATTGTCGTTGGGCGAAGTCGTGAGCATGCCGATTCTTCACGCGGCGACGCTGGTGGGGTTCGATCCCGCCAAGTTTGTGCTGGACGTTTCGGGTTTGAGTCCGGCGGGCCGATCGGCGAGAGCCTTCGGGACAGCCTTCGGCGCCGAGTTCAGTTTGCGGCAAGTCGGCAACCAGATTGTCTTGGACGTGGTCGGCATTCCGGAGCCGCATTCACTCGTGCTTGGTCTGGCCGGTGCGTCCTTGGCAGCCGTTTTCAGGCGATCTCGCTGGGTGCGAGATTGGTGAATTAACATCGCGCGGCAACATCGGGGTTTCGTATGCAAAGACCTTTGAAACAGATCTTGCTTTACCATTGGGTTCTGACCGCGCTGCTGCTTGCCGCGACGGCGTCGTGCTATGGCGATCAACGGCTCGAAGCCGGCTTCACGCCACTGTTTAGCAGCAAGAACCTGGCTAGCGATTGGACCGTGCGCGCGTGGCACGAGGTGAGCGAACCTACCGAAGCTCGATGGAAGCTGGCGGACGGCATTCTGCATGGCGGCGAGCCGCGCGGGTCCTGGCTGCTGAGCAAACAGGAGTATGACGACTTCGAGTTGCGGTTTGAGTTCAAGCTTGGCGAGCAAGGCAACAGCGGCTTGGCGCTTCGCGCTCCGCTGG
>DASVCM010000095.1:0-2580 GCA_036381635.1 Lacipirellula sp. | reverse complement strand
GCGCGGGAGCAACTCGATGCACACGCCGTAGAGACCGTTGCGTGGCACTTCCACGAGTCAACGGGCTGCCCCTTCTGGTTGGAAAAAAAGCGGGGGCTGAAGTTCGACCCGCTGACCGAAATCAAGTCGTATGACGACCTGAAGAAGTTTCCGCCGTTCGAGGACGAATGGCTCCGCGGCGGGCCCGTGCGGCGGTGGGCGCCCAAGGGAATTGCCGACAAGCCGATCTATGTCTTCGAGACGGGCGGCACCACCGGCATTCCGAAGAGCCGCATCGCCGCCGAAGATTTCCGCATCGACTATTCGCTGTTCAGCGACACGCTGCCCGAGAAGTACTTTCCGCGCGGGGCCAACTGGCTGATGCTGGGACCGAGCGGTCCGCGGCGCTTGCGGCTGGCGGTTGAACACCTGGCTCAGCACCGCGGCGGCATTTGCTTCTGCATCGATCTCGATCCGCGGTGGGTGATCAAGCTCATCAAGAAGGGGTGGATGGACCACCTCAACGAGTACAAGAAGCACTGCATCGATCAGGCGCTTACCATCCTGAGCGCCGGCCACGACGTCAAATGCATGTTCGGCACGCCAAAGCTGATCGAGGCCCTCTGCCTGGAACTCGAGAACCGAGGCAGCTCGCTCGCCGAGACGGGCGTCACCGGCATCTTCTCCGGCGGGACTGAATTCACGCCGCAATGGACGAAGTTCTGCATCGAGGAGTTCTTCGGCGGCCCGCCTGAGGTGAGCGGCATTTACATGACGCCGACCTACGGCAATACGCTGATGGGACTTGCCGCGTCAAAGCCGGTCACGAAGGAAGACGGCTACAAGATCAGCTACTACGCCCCGCAGCCGCGCGCGGTGATTGAAGTGGTCGAATTCGATAACTACGACCAACTCGTACCGTACGGCGGCACGGGCCGCGTGAAACTGACGACGCTCACCAAGGAATTCTTCGTGCCCGGTTTCCTGGAGCGTGACGAAGGCGAACGCGAACCGCCCTACGAAAAGTACCCGTGGGACGGCGTCAGCGGCGTGCGGCCGTTCCACGAGTTGGCTGAGGCGACGACGGTGGGCGTGTACTGAGCAACGACTGAATTGGATGCGATGAGATGATTGTTCTGCCAGCCATCCGCTGGGGCGAGCCTTATGAGTCGCTGGATGCCGAGGAAGTAAAGCACTTTCTTACGGGCGAGTCGGTGGCGCGGGTTCACTCGGTTGGCTCGGGAATTGTCAGTCGCGATGCGAAGAAAGCGCGGCGCGCTCGGCAGGCGCTTCAGTCGTTGACGCCGGCGGAGTTGATCGATCGTTGCAAGAAAGCCGGCGAGTTGTTCGAGTCGGGAACGCTCGCCGTAGGCGACGGCAAGCAATCGCTGGATGACTTCGTCGCTCAGACATCGGCGACTACGGGTATGCCCATCGCCATGGTTCGCGGCAACGTCACGAAGAACGCCTTCGTTCTGAAGAACATCGACAAGATTCTCGACGCTCTCACCCGCGGCCTGGATTTGAACATCCTCGCCCGGGGTTATGGCGATGAAGGCCGCGGCGTGACGGTGAGCTATCAGGCCCAGACCGATGCACTTGGCGCCGTGCTCCCCTCTAATTCGCCGGGCGTGCATACGCTGTGGTTGCCGGTGGTTCCGCTGCAGATCGGGCTCGCGCTGAAGCCGGGTTCGCAAGAGCCCTGGACGCCGTATCGGGTGGCGGCCGCCATGGTCGAAGCGGGAATTCCCGGCGAGGCAATTTCGATCTACCCCGGCGCCGGCAGCGAGATCGGCGGCGCGATCCTGTCGAGCTACAACCGCAGCATGATCTTTGGGGGACCGCAAACGATCGAGCAGTACGCCGGCAACGAGCGCGTGCAGGTGCACGGCCCCGGTTACAGTAAGATCCTGCTCGGCGACGACGAGGCGGATAACTGGCGCGAGTATCTCGACCTGATGGTCGACAGCGCCAGTCGCAACGGCGGCCGCAGTTGCATCAACGCCTCCAGCATCTACACGCCGCGGCATGGCAGGGAGATTGCCGCGGCGCTCGCGGAGCGATTGGGGCCGATCGAAGCGTTGCCGCCCGACGATCCTAAGGCGGGGCTGGCTGCATTCACCACGCCGGGCGCGGCGGCCGCGATCTGGAAAGCGATCGAACGCGATCTCGCCGATCCGCAGACGACGCACGCAACGGGCGATTACGGTCCGCGACTGGTCGAGCAAGAAACGTGCGCTTATCTGCGGCCAACGGTTTGGCACTGTGCGTCGACAGAGTGCCCGGGCGCTAACAAGGAGTACATGTTCCCGGCGGTCGCTGTGGTGGATTGCCCGCAGGATAAAATGCTCGCCTCGATCGGCCCCACGCTCGTGTGCACGGCGATTTCAGGCGACGAAGCGTTCCGTCGCGAGTTGATCTCCGCCACGCACATCGATCGCTTGAACCTCGGCCCGATTCCCACCCCGCAAGTCGATTGGCTGCAGCCGCACGAAGGGAACCTGGTGGAATTCCTCTACCGCAGCCGTGCTCTGCAAGTAGCGAACTGAGCAGCTTCGCCGCTTGTTAGTCGCCCACCGTCCTTCCCGTTCACGCCCGCCA
>DASVCM010000094.1:0-6698 GCA_036381635.1 Lacipirellula sp. | reverse complement strand
GCAGACCTTCCTTAAAGAGAGCCTCGGCCAGCACCGTCGACGTCGTCGTGCCGTCGCCGGCCTTGTCCGACGTCTTGCTCGCCGCTTCCTTCACGAGCTGAGCGCCGAGATTCTCATACGGGTCCTCCAGCTCGATGTCCTCGGCCACCGTCACGCCGTCCTTGGTCACCTTCGGCGAGCCCCAACCCTTGTCGAGCACCGCGTTGCGCCCCCGCGGCCCCAGCGTGCTGCGAACGGCCCGGGCCAACTTCTCAACGCCCGCCGCCAACGGCTTGCGGGCGTCATCCTCGAAAACCATCTGCTTTGGCACCTGTCGATCCTCCTGGAGTGTCTGTTACTTGACGCCCGACGATGACCCTTGGGCGTTTGAATGCATTTAATAGCGAAAGTCGTTATGGCCAGTCGCGTGATCATTTAGCCGCGGGGCTTGCCCCGCGGACCCGCCGAGAGCGGCGGGGCTAAATGAACGCGATACTATCACTCAGTTTGCGACGAATCGAATCCGTAAATCTAAACGGCAAAACGGCTTTTAGAAACCGCCCCAGCGGCAATCGGGCATCTCGCCCGCGGTCACGGTCGCCAAAAATGGCAGATAGACCGCGGCGTTTGGGCCGTAAAAGCAAGCACTGTGCCGACGGCGGCGAGGCAGTGCAATGCACCAGGAATGGCCGAGAAAATGAGAAAATCGACGCGGGCGAACAGGTGGCGACGCCAATCCCAATTGCCATTTTGGCAGGAGGCCCCCATTGAGATGAGTATCCTCCGGTTCCCTCCCCTCGATGGGGAGGGTTAGGGAAGGGTGAAGAATCGGGTACGCCCCCTACTATTGTATTGATCACCTAACTGCCGCCGTCGCTTCCTCAACTCGCTCCCCGGCCCGCGGCAACTCCGGCGGCCGATGCCGCAAGTACGGCTCGGACGCGGCTTCCAGAAACGCCTCCAAATCCGCTAGGTCCTGCCCATTCAGCCCCAACGGCCGCAAGTGCCGCGACTTCGTCTTCGGGAACAGCGGATCCCCCTCCTGCTCCTCCTTCGGCACGAGCGTCGGCATCCCCGCGTTGTACATGTTCAGCACGCCGCGGCCGCTGGCGAACAGCCCGTTGTGCATGTACGGTCCGCTGTGCTGAAAATTCCGCAGCGACGGCGTGCGGAACTTGCCGACGTCCTCCGGCTTCTTCGTCACCTCGTACCGTCCGAGGTCCTCATACTTCCGCCCGTAATAGCTCAGGCCCACGTCATGAAACTCGCTGTCCGACAATAGCGGCCCGTGGTGACAGTTCATACAGCGGCCCTCGTTGCGAAAGATCTCCATCCCCAACACCGCCGAGTCGCTCATCGCCTGATCGCGCCCCTTGAGGAACGCATCGAACCGCGACCGCCCGCCGACGATCGTCCGCTCGAAACACGCTAGCGCCTTGGTGACCCGCTCGATCGTAACCTCCTCGCTGCCGAACCCCTCCTCGAACAGCTCGCGATACCGCGGAATGGCGCCGAGCGTCTCGGCCATGTCGTCCGCCGCCGACCGCATCTCGTCGTGATTCATCAGCACGTGAAACGCCTGCTCCTCGAGCGTCTTCGCGCGGCCGTCCCAGAAGAACGCCTTGTGATAGCCGACGTTCATCACGCTCGGCGCATTGCGCGCCAGCGGCTTGCGGTCCATGCCGAACGAGGTCGTCCGCCCGTCGGCCCACCCCAGATCGGCGTCATGGCACGAGGCGCACGCCATCTGCCGGCTCCCCGATAGCCGCGGGTCGAAGAACAACAGCTCGCCCAGTTCCTCCTTCGCCGGCGAATGGGGATTGTCGGCCGGATGCTTCATATCCGGCAAGAGCCCGATCTCCTCCCACGGCACGCCTTCATCGACCGTCGGCGCCGGCCACGTCTCCGGCGGCTGATGAAAGATCGCCCGCAGCTCCGCCGCCCGCTTCGCGCGCTCCTCCTCCGACCGCTCGGGGCGCGGCGGCAACCGGCTAAACGTCCCCGCCCTGCCGCGGACAACGACCTCGGGCTTGGCCTCTTCGCGACCAGCCCCGTTGGACTCAACCCTCTCTTCTTCCGCCGACGCTCGCGCGCCCTCCTCCACCACCGCCTGCGCCCGCGCACCGCCACACGCCGCCGCGAGTGCCGCCGCGATCGCAAATCTGAATAAACCGCTCGTCTGCCTCATGGCATGCAGCCGTACCTATTTGGAGCTCGTTATGCAACAGGTCTAGCCCCAACGGGGCGTAAGTTAATAGCCAGGGGCGTAAGCCCCTGGTTCAATGCATGGCATAAATAAGTAAGCCCCAACGGGGCGGCGGTGCGCTCGCCATCGTTCTTCCGCCCCGTTGGGGCTTACGTTCGTACATCGCTAGTACCAGGGGCTTGCGCCCCTGGCTATTGACTGTCGCCGCGTTGCGGCTATCAGAATCTCGAACCCAGCCCCCGCCTGTTAGCCAACGCCATTCCCATTGCGACTAGCGCCATCACCACCCCCGCCGGCTCCGGCACAACCGCCGCCGCGATCGTCGCCGTTCCACTCCCAACGGCGTCCTTCCAAATCGCCAGATCATCCCCATCGACCGTGCCGTCTGAATTGCCGTCGGCGCCCGTCCCCGGCGTCACGCTGCTCCCCAGCCCGCGCTGCCAGGCGAGGAAATCCGACCCGTCCACGTCGCCGTCGTCATCAAAATCGCCCGACTCCGCCGTGGCAAACCCAAACGCCGCCAGCACGTCTTCCAAAAACTGCCCCCCATACCCGCGGCTGGTCAACTGCGACTCGCTGATCGGCTGTTGCAAATCATTCAACCACGCGCCGGCAAACAGCTCGACATCGACTTCGTTCACCAGGTTCGCATCGACCGCATCGGCTGCATACAGGGGGTCAACGCTCCCCAGATCACCGCTCACCCACGTCTTATCCGTGGGCGAAGCGGTCGTGTAATAGTTCGCCCCAAGCACATCGAGGTCGATCAGCTCCAGCACGCTGTCGAAGTTCACGTCGCCGGTGGGAAATTCGACGAACGACTGCAGCACCTTCACGTCCTTCCAATCGACCGCGTTGTTGCCGTTCAGATCGAACTTGTAGTTGTCCTCGCCCGCGAGCGCCGTCCCCCGCGTCGACAGCGCCGCGCCGAACATCGCCAAGTCCGGCCCGCTCACGGCGCCGTCGCGATTGAAATCGCCCACCTCGAACACATTGGCCCCCGCGACCAAGTTCAGCGGCGAGCTCTCGGCATAGATGATCTGCGTAATGGCGCCCGCGGTCGGGTGGGTGTAGGTCCGCGGCGTCATCCGCAGAATGTTCGCGTTGGGATCCTCGCCGCCAAGCCCATCGGTCGACAGCGCAAGATCGCGCTCCGCATAGTTCATGACCTTCGACAGGCGGCCTTCCGTATCGAGCCGATAGATGCCGCCCCAAGCTCCGGAACTCGTGCCGTTGCCGATGTACAAGTTCCCCGCGGCGTCGGCAGCGAGCGCATCGACGTCCGGGTCGTAGGTCGCCGGCGCGTCGAGGAACGTGCGGAAGTCGGCGGCCGACAGCGCAACGGCTCGCGCGCCCACGTTCAGACCGTCGTACGTCACGCGGTCCACGCCGCCGTCGTTCCCGGTCGAGCCCTGCCCGTCGACGTAGATCAAATCCACCTGGCCGCTGGCGACGACCGCCGGCTCCGCGTCGAAGTCGTCGGCCACCAGTCGCGTAAGGGCGCCCGTCCGCGGATTGAGCTTCCACAACCCGCCATGAGCGGTCGACGGGTTGCCCGTGTCGACGTAGTACAACGACTGTCCGTCGCCCGACCACGCGAACGACCGGCCCTGGTTCGACGAGGTGCTGAGGGAGCCGCTCGCCGCTTGAATGTCGGCCAGCGTGGTGATCGTTGTAAAGATGTCGCGGCCGTCGCCGCCGGGCGGAATCGTGCCGAGATTGTACGAATAGAACCGCTTCGTCGCCGTCGGATCGATCGCCGTCGGCGTCGGATGCGATTCCGGATAGGTCGTCCGCGCAGCGTCGGCAATGACCGCCAGCTCATAGGCGCCGATCGCCCCCGGCCCCGACCCTAGCGGCTGCGGGTTCAGCACGATGCCGCTCTGCATGGGCGAGATAACGCCGCGCGTCACGTCGCCGTCGCGATAGAAAAGCTGAATCTGCCCTTCGCTGGCGATGATCGTCGACGTCGGCGTCCCACCGAGGTTAGTCACCTTCCGCAGCGCCCCTCCCGCGCCGAAGGACGACACGTAGATCGAATCGTCGAGCGGATTGTACCCGACGCCGGAAATGGCATTGCTCCCGCCGGTCGCCGTGTTCTCGTCGACCACAATCTGCACCGCGTCGACCGCGGCGTGGACTCGTTCGGCCGCCGCCGCGCTCAAAAGCAAAACAAACGCCGGCAGCAGCCGTCGCGAATAACGAATCAACTGACTCATATCATCTCCCCGTTGGTCGTTCATGTGATTGTCTATGTAAATTCCCAGATGATTCTCGTGTTAGCCGGCGCCGTCTCGGCGCCGTGTCAGCGGAGGGAGCCCGAGGCGCGCCGATCCAGGCCACTCGCCGCCATCACTCCGTCGAGTGATACTCAACATGCCCATCCAGATAGAGCGCGTTGTACCCCGCCGACCGCCAGGTCGCGTGCGGCTGGATCCGCTCGTCCGACGGAATCGTGTATCTCGAGAAGGGCCCGCGGAAGCCGCTCAGCCCCGGCTTGAAGTTGAAATTGTCCCACACCCAGAGAATCGTTGACATCTCCTCGGGGTTGCGCTCTTCAAGCCGGGACGACGTGCTGAACGCGTATGTGTTCCCGTACTCCTGCATGTAATCGGGCTGCGACGGGCAGACCCAGATCCCCGCACTGTGCGGAATGAATCGCTTCCGCACGAACAGAGCTTCCAAACCGTACGTCTCGGGGCGAGCCGCCGGATCGTGCGGCGTCACCTTTCCCGGCGCCATCCGATACATGAAGTATCCGGTCCGCGCTTCGTGCGGGTACTCGCCCTGCGTATCGCGATACTCATGCGTCAGCAGGCCGATCTGTCGCAGGTTGTTGTTGCAGCTTGTAAACCGCGCCGCCTCGCGCGCCGACTGAACCGCCGGCAGCAGCAATCCGATGAGCACGCCGATCACGGCAATCGAGACCAGCAGCTCGACCAGCGTAAAACCGCGGCGCCGAACCTTCGCTGGCGAAGCAGCCCCGCAGTGCGAATCGCAAAAAAGCATCGTCTCGATAGCGAGCTGGCGGGGCATGGCGGGTCGGCGGCGCGGATGCCGGGACTCACGCTAGCAAAGGGGCGGGGATTATTGAGACAGAGTCTCATCATCAAAACAACCAGAATGACGCTCTCGCCGCAGGTCGTCAACCCGCTTTCGCGAGAATCGGCGCCGATTGGCATTGCGTGGCTGCGAGGAAGCCGACCTCGAAACGCGCCGCCGCTCTCTGCGCTTCCCGACGCGCTTATGCGCCCACCGTTCCGCCGAGACGAGCCCCCCGCCTAACGGACCTCGACCCACTTGATGATCCGCAGCCCGTTCAGCCGGCTGCCCTGGAACAACCTAAACACTTCCATCGGCCCTAATCCGCGATCATAGACGCGGACGTCGTCGATCGTCCCGGCATAGTCATACGTCGTGCTGCTGTTGCCGTGCGTGGCAATCGAGGTGTTCTGCCCCAGCCCCGCGTAAGAAATGCTCCCTGCCGGAGTCGACGCCATCTCCAAGCCGTCGACGTAGATCGCCAGCGCCCCGCTCTGCGTGAACGTCGCTGCCACATGCCGCCACTTGGCGCCCACCGGCAGGGACGTTGAGGCCGTCATCCACGTCGAACCGTTGTAATACACCGCGTCTAATCCGACGCCGCCCGGCCGGATGCGCAGCAGAAAGTGGTCCCCAAGGCTAATAATCTCCGCGCCGGAACTGTCGGCGGCATTCATCTTGATCCATGCCGACACCGACACATTCGCCGGATTGCCGTACATGCCGCTCACTTGCACATTGTTCGACCCGTTGAACGTAACGGCGGTCCCCATCGCCCCGTTGCCATTGCTCGCGACGCCGAGCACGGGACTGCCGACGTACGCGCCCGAGTTGCCAAGCCCGGTGCTGTCCGCCGCCACCGTGCCGCTGGTTTCATCGAGCTTATACCAGGCGAGCAGCCCATAAATCTCGGAAACCTCCGCCGCCGTCAGCTTGCGATTGAACACACGGAAGTCGTCGATAGCCCCATTGAAGTGCTCGGTCGCGCCGGTTCTCGTTCCGAACGACAACCGCGCCGCCGTCTGGGCGACCAGATCTCGCGTGGAAATCCCCGAATGATGCAATTGCCCGTCAACATAAATGGCAAACGCATCCGTAGCCGCATCGAAAACGGCCGCGACGTGGTACCACCGGTCGACCTCCGACAGCGAAGTTAGCGTCTTGAATCCGCCCTGTTCGCCGTCAGCGTCCAGATCAAACCGCAGAATCCCGTCCGGATCCTGCCACGCTTCCCAATCGGTCGCCAGGCCAAACGGTCGCTCACGGCCGATGGCCGCCGCATTGCGTTTGAACCAGAACGCTACCGTTCCGGTCGCGGGCGGCTTGAACTTGTTGTTGGTAATCGCTTCATCGACCGAGCCGTTTAAGCTCAACGCATTGGAGCGCATCCCCGAAATCCACGTCGGCGAACCATTGCTGATCCCCGCATGCCGTCCGGCCGGCGAGCTGTCGGCGACGGTCAGCCCCACCC